>JALSSK010000024.1 GCA_026984335.1 Rhodothermales bacterium | reverse complement strand
GCTGACCGGCTATGACGTAACCGACGCCCTCGGCCTTCCGGTCGGCCTCGTCGCCGGCATGGTCACGTTCCCCGAGGGCGCGCCGGCTTTTCTGAAGATCACCGTGTGGGAGCAACCGCACGCCCGCGACTTCCTCGTGCCCCTCGGCCTCGTCGGCCACATCGACGACCATGCCCGCCGGCTTCGGCTGCGTCTGATCACGAAGACGACGCTCGTACGCGAGTGCGTGCCGGTCGAAGGAAGGCCGCCCGGCCCCCACGTGCTCGAAGCGCTCCGCTCGTACTTTCCCCCGCCGCTCCCCCGCATCCTCGCCCGTGTGGCGGCGGCGAAGGAGGCCTCGCGCCCGGCCCGCATCGCGCCGCCGCGGCCGCCCGTCGCGCGCCCCCGGTGGGTCAAGCTCGGCCGCCTCGCCCCGCCCGCGTGGAAGCCGCTCAGCCTGCTCTCCGAAGCCAACGAATACGCCTGATTTTCGCGCAGACCCTCTCCGCTCGTCCGTAACCATCGTTCGCCGGGATGCGTACTTCCTTCGAGCGAGGCCGCGTCTCGTTCGCCCTTCCCGGTTTCCCACACCCAAATCCCGAATGATCATGGCAAGGACGGCCCGTGTTCTATGTGCTTTCGGATGGCTGATGCTCGCGCTCGGGCGTCCGCTCTTCGCCCAGGAATCCGCCTCCGCGACGGCGGACCGATATGCCTCCGAGCGCACGCTCGTCGTGTCGGCCCTTCAGACGGTCATGGCCGTCATCCACGAGATCGCGATGAACCGGACCGGCGACCTGGGCGAGCGACTCCGGAGCATGAGCGACCGCCTGGCCGACGCCACGGCCCCGCTCGGCCTCGCCCCCGCCGACGCGACGGCGCGCCCCCTCGACGCCGACGACCTGAGACGCCTCGCCGCCACGCTCGAAGACCTCCACGCCCAGGTCCGCGACCTCCGGCGGGACCTCGAAGAGGAAGAGGAATACGCCCTCGCCGACCGGCTCGCGCCCATCGAGCGCAGCCTCCGGAGGGCCGTCCGCACGGTGCGCCGGATGGCCGAAGCGCACCACTCCGCCGACGGCTTCACCCTGAGCGAGCGCCGCACGCGCCGCTACGACCGGGAGCGCCGGACGGCCCGCCGCCGAAGCCACGACGGACCGCGCACCCGCTTCGACGCGGATGACGACTATGGCGTCGCCTACCGGCATCGGCGCGACCGGGATGCCCCGTACGCCTTCGTGGGCGAGATCTGGAGCCGCCGGCCCTATCCCGAAAACGGCGTCTACCGGCCCATCCCCGCCGTCCGGTACAACCGCGTCGACGGACTCGTGCTCGGCATCGGGCGCGGGCCGCTCGCATGGGACAGCTACGAGCGCGGCAAAATCTTCGGGCAGCTCGGCTATGCCTTCGGGCTCGACCGGGCGCGCTACGAGGTCGGCGCAGAGGCCCGCTTCGGCCCGCGCTACGGCGACGACCGCTTCGACGTCAAGCTCGGCGGCGCGTACCGGCGGCAGACCGGCACGAAAGATCTGTGGAAGGCCTCGTGGGGCGAGAACACCGTCGCCGCCCTTTTCTTCAACCAGGACTTCTTCGACTACTTCGAGACGGAGGGCTGGACGCTCTACGCCGTCGCCCACCTGACGCCGTTCGTGCAGATGAGCGCCGGGTTCCGCCGGGATGCCTATCGCAGCCTCGACAAGCGCGCCGCGTGGTCGCTCTTCGGCGGCAACGGCTTCCGCGCGAACCCCGCCGTCCGGGAGGGCGACATGAACTCGTTCGTCCTCGCCTTCGAGGGCGGGCGCATCCGCGACCTCGACGAACGCCCGCGCGGCGCGGCCTTCCGCCTCGAAGCCGAGATCGGCGAGGGCCTCGGCGGCGACTTCTCGTTCAACCGCTACACCGCCGACGTGCGCGCCTATGCGCCCTTCGGCGGAGCCGGGCTGAACGTGCGCCTCCGCGGCGGCCTCACCACCGGCGACGCCCCCCTCCAGAAGACCTTCACCCTCGGCGGCGTCGGCTCCATGCGGGCCTATCCGCAGAACGTCTTTGCCGGCGCGCGCATGCTCCTCGCCAACGTCGAGCTGGCCTTTTACGAAGGCACGCCCCTCAACGAGATCCTGTGGGACGACTTCCAGCTCTTCGGCCTCTTCGACGCCGGATGGGTCAACGACCGGGGAACGGACGCGTTCGCCCTCGACGACGTCGTGCCCTCGGCGGGCTTCGGCGTCGGCCTTGCCGACCGGCATCTGCGGCTGGAGCTCTCCTGGCCCCTCCGCGACCTCGGCTTCGGCAATGAGCCGACCCTCCGGCTCCGGCTCAACCCGACGTTCTAGCGCCGGACCGCCCCGGCCGGATATGAGAAAGCCGCGCCGTACGGATCCGGCGCGGCTTCTCTCGAACGGTCGAGACCCAAAAACTACTCGATGTCGCCCATGAGCTTGCGCACCGGCGGCGCGAAGAGCAGCGCCACGATGCCGGCGCCGCCCACGAAGAGCGCCACGTTCCAGAAGAGCGCATCCGGCGGCAGCGACTCCAGCTGACCCGCCATCAGCCCGGCGAACAGGTTGCCCAGCGCCGCCGCGATGAACCACACGCCCATCATCTGCCCCACGCGCCCGTGCGGCGCGAGCTTCGTGATCGACGAGAGGCCGATGGGACTCAGGCAAAGCTCGCCGCACGTGTGGAGGAAGTACGTCACGATGAGCCAGGCGGGCGAGACCGGCCCTTCCGTCAGGGCCCTGGCCGCTCCCCACGAGATCACGAAAAAGCCGGCGGCCAGCCCCAGCAGCCCCAGCGCAAACTTCACCGGGATCGACGGGTTGGCGTTGCGCCGCGCCAGCCACACCCACAGACTCCCGAAGACCGGAGCCAGCAGGATGATGAAGATCGGGTTGATCGACTGCAGGAAACTGGCCGGGGCCTCCCATCCGAAGATCACCCGGTCGGTAAGCTCCTTGGCGAACAGGTTGAGCGAAGAGCCCGCCTGCTCGAAGCCGCTCCAGAAGATCGCCGCGAGGATGAAGAGCCAGAAGATCACGACCAGCCGTTTCTTCTCCAGCTTCGTGTGATGGGTGAAAAAGATCAGATAGGCGAAATACAGGATGGCCAGGATGACCACCACCACGCCGAGGCTGCCCGCGATCTGCTGGATCGTGAGCGGGATGATCTCCTGCGCCACCATCCAGCCGAAGACGACCGCAAGCCCCACCAATGCGGCAAAGCCCGTGAAGAACCGGCGGCTCTTGCGGGCGATCACGTCGGCCCCGTCCTCGGTGTCGAGAAAACCGGCCGCGCCGAGGTACTTGTCCCCCATCTTGTACTGAATCAGGCCCAGGACCATCCCGAAGCCCGCCGCCGAGAAGCCCATGTGCCAGTTGATCTTCTCTCCCAGGTAGCCGCAGATGAGCGGCCCGATGAACGCGCCGAGGTTGATGCCCATGTAAAAGATGGAGAACCCGGCGTCGCGCCGCGCCCCGCCCTCGGGATAGATGTCTCCGACGATCGTGGACACGTTCGGCTTCAGCAACCCCGTGCCGAACACGATGAAGATGAGCCCGAGGAAAAACGAGGGTTGGTCCGGCAGGCCGACCAGGGGAGCCGCCATCGTGAAGTGGCCGAGCGCGATGATGACGCCTCCCACGAAGACGGCCTTACGCTGTCCCCAGAGGTTGTCCGCCACCCATCCGCCGGGCAGCGAGAGCACATAGACGAAGAACGTGTAGAGCCCGTAGATGGCCGTGGCCGTGCCGGTGGAGAAATCCAGGCCGGGGTTGGCCTCGATGGCCGCCGCCGTCATGAACAGCACGAGCAGCGCGCGCATCCCGTAATAGCTGAAACGCTCCCACATCTCGGTGAAGAAGAGCGTAGCCAGGCCGCGGGGGTGACCGAAAAAGGTCTTGCCCCCGGCCCCCGACTGACCCAAATCAACGTTTGCCATGATCTCTCGGTTTGGTTTCATGGAAGGTGGAACCGCCGGCCCCGGACCGATACTTCCTCGGGTTCGAGCGCGGTGGATAATACGATTTCCGGGGCAGAAAAGCCCGAGATCGGCGTCTAAACCAATTTTTCAGGATTGCCCCCCCATCATCGTCGCCTTTGGCGCGTATATTTACGGGTATTCCGTGAGGGCCGAAAGGCCCTTTTTTTTCAGCATCCCGAGCCCGCCGCGCCAGGCGGGCCGCTCTTCGCCGAACCTCTCCTATGTCCCTACACCCGCGCTCTCACGCCACCGTCAACCAGGACACCCACGGCCGCCGCACCCATACCTGCGGCGCGCTCCGGCCCGAGCACGTCGGGCGCGAGGTCGTCCTCAAAGGCTGGGTGGACACCCGCCGCGACCTCGGCGGCGTCATCTTCATCGACCTGCGCGACCGCTACGGGCTGACGCAGATCGTCTTCTCCCCGCAGGACGACCCCGAAGCCCACGAGCTCGGCAACACGCTCCGGAACGAGTTCGTCATCTCCGTCCGGGGCATCGTCGCGCCGCGCTCGGAGGAGACCGTCAACCCGAAGCTCCCGACGGGACAGGTGGAGGTGCGCGTGCATGAACTCATCGTTCTCAACCCCGCCGAGCCGACGCCCTTCCCCGTCTCGGCGCACGAAGAGAAACGCCAACGCACCAACGAAGACCTGCGCCTGCGGTACCGCTACCTCGACCTCCGGCGGCCCGAGCTGCAACACAACCTCATGCTCCGGCACCGGCTCTATCAGGCTGCGCGCCGCTTCTTCGACCGGCACGACTTCGTCGAGGTGGAGACGCCCGTGCTCATGAAGTCGACGCCGGAGGGCGCGCGCGACTACCTCGTGCCCAGCCGCCTCTATCCCGGCAAGTTCTTCGCCCTCCCGCAGTCGCCGCAGACGTACAAACAGATCCTCATGGTGGCCGGCTTCGATCGCTATTTCCAGATCGTCAAATGCTTCCGCGACGAAGACCTCCGCGCCGACCGCCAGCCCGAGTTCACCCAGATCGACGTCGAGGTCACCTTCGCCACCGAAGAGATGATCTTCGAGCTGATCGAGGGGTTGATGAAAGACGTCTGGCAGGCGACGCGCGGCATCGAGATCAACACGCCTTTCCCGCGGATGACCTACGACGAGGCCCTCCGCACGTATGGCTCCGACAAGCCCGACACGCGCTTCGGCCTCAAGATCCACGACCTCAGCGCCGTCTTCGAAGGCTCCGGCTTCCGCGTCTTCGACGACGTGCTCGCCCGCCAGGGCCGCATCGTCGCGCTCCGCGTACCCGGCTACGGCGACAAGGGCCGCGGCTACATGGACCGGCTCGACAAGGACGTCGTGCGCAAACGCATCGGCGCGGGCGGGCTGATCTATTTCCGCCTGCCCTCCGAGCCCGCTCCCGACGCCCCGGTGCTCTCGTCGGTGAAGGAGCACGTCTTGCCGTCGGCGTACGTCGAGGCCGCCGTCGAGGCCGCCGGCGCACTGCCGGGCGACCTCGTGCTC
>JALSSK010000023.1 GCA_026984335.1 Rhodothermales bacterium | reverse complement strand
CGAGAACAGGTGCACGAGCACCGCACCCGCGAAGAGACCGATGCCCGCCAACGCAACCAGCGGCTTACGCTCGCGGCGCGAGGCATCCCAGGCGATGAGCAGGAACGCGGCGGCTGTGAGAAGGGCGGAGACGTGCATCGGCGTAGGGGTTTGAGGGCGCGCGATCAGGCGAACCCGCGGAGAACGTGCATGAGTTCAGGCTACGATGGGACCCGCGCAGGGGTTTCGTTGTACATCAAGCGCGAATTCAGGATATTTCACACGAGACCTTCACGGGGACGCGCCCTATCTTCAGCGTTCCTCATGCGTGCACGACCATTGGATCTAGCGGGATGATGATTGATCAGGCAAACCCCGTTCAGACGACCTTCCTGCATCAGGCGTTCGGCTTGCAGATCGCTTCCTGTCTCCCCCTACCGGCATTTCTGGAAAGCGATGGAGACCAGTGCGACGTGACCATTCGCTATGGCGCGGCGCCGGAGGAACTTCCGGAAGCGGTCTGGAAGGGCGTTCGGTTTCAGGCGGCTCCCGGGCGGTTGCTCCTCATCGTCGACGACGTGGCCCGCTACCTCGTGCGGGACGGACGTGAGATTGTCATCGATCGGGCGCCGGGGGCAACCGACGACGACGTGCGCCTCTTCTTGCAAGGCTCGGCCTTCGGCGCGCTCTTGCAGCAACGAGGATTACTGGCGTTGCATGCGAGCGCCATCGCCGTGGGTGAGGGGGCCGTCGTGTTCATGGGCCCCTCGGGCATCGGCAAATCCACGCTGGCGACGGCTTTCCATCAGCGCGGCTATACGGTGCTCACCGACGACGTCTGCGTGGTCGATTTCGACGCCGGGGGCGCGCCCGTCGTCGTGCCGGCGTATCCCCAGTTGAAGCTCTGGAGGGATGCGCTGGAGAAACTCGAACTCGACCCGTCGGCGCTCTCGCGCATCCGACCGAAGCTCGAAAAACGCGCGCTCCCGGTGCGCGAAGCCTTCCGTACGACGCCGAGACCGCTCCGGCGTCTCTATATGCTGGACCGCTCGAACGAGCCGGAGATCCACCTGACGTCCCTGCAAGGGTCGGACAAGTTTCTCGCGATCCAGGCGTTCACCTATCGCGTGCAGTTCCTCGAAGCATTGGCCCGGAAGGTGGATCACTTCCGGCAGGCGGGCGCGCTCGCCGCCGCGTGCCCCGTCGTGCGCGTGTCTCGGCCGGCAAAACCGTACCTGCTGGACGAACTCGTGGCCCGGCTCGAAGACGACTTTGCTGCATGAAGCGCATCCAATGGCTGGCCTCGTACCCGAAATCGGGCAACACGTGGCTCCGCGCTTTTCTGGCCAATCTGCTCAGCGACCCGTCGCATCCGGTTGACATCAATCGCCTCGACTTCGCCCCCGTCGCCGCCGCTCGCTCGCTCTTCGACCACGCCGTCGGCTACGAAGCCGCCGACCTGACCTTTGACGAAGTGGACCGCCTCCGGCCCGAAGTGTATGCCCATTATGCCCGGCAGGCCGAGGATACGATCTACCTCAAGGTCCACGACGCCTACGCCCATCTCCCGGACGGTCGGCCGCTCATCCCCGCCGATGTGACCCGCGGCGTGATTTACGTGATCCGCAATCCGCTCGACGTGTGCGTTTCGTGGGCCTATCATAGCGGGCACGAAAACTTCGACCGGGCGGCGGCCTTCATGGCCGATCCCGGGGCGTGTGTGGCCGGTAATCCGGGGAAATGCTTTCCACAGCTTCGGCAGCGTCTGAAGAGCTGGAGTGAACACGTGCTCGGCTGGATGGCTTCGGGCCTGCCGGTGCTCGGAATCCGGTACGAGGACATGCACCGGCGCCCGATGGAGACCTTCGCCGCCGTCGCCGCCTTCGTGGGCAAGGGCGACGACCCGGAGCGCATCGCCCGCGCCGTACGTTTCAGTGATTTTGGCGAGATGAAGCGGCAGGAGCGGGAGCATGGTTTCTGTGAGCGCGAGGCCGGCACCCGAACATTTTTTCGCGAAGGACGGATCGGGGGGTGGCGCGAGCGGTTGACCGAGGCACAGGCGATGCGTATCATCCGTGACCACGGCGACGTCATGCGGCGGTTCGGGTATCTTACCTCCACGGGCGAAGCGGTGTATTGAATGCTCCGGCCCCGCGCCGGCGCATCTCTGGGAATTTCTAGTGATAAGGCAATCTGTTCAAACGTATGCGTGTTCAAGAACAACAGGAAAGGATCGGGTTGGATACCGTCGTCGCGCACGGTGAGGATCTCGTCTCGTGTGAACTCGATGGCGAAGTGGTGTTGATGAGCATTGAAAACGGTTCGTATTTCCGCATCGACGAGATCGGAAGCCGGATCTGGACCCTCCTCGATGAACCCCGACGCGTTTCGGATCTCTGTGATCTGCTGATGCTCGAGTTTGACGTGGCGCGGGGGCAGTGTGAGAGCGACGTGCTGAATTTTCTCAACCAGATGCGCGCGGATCAGCTGATCGAGGTCGTGTGAACGGCGCGCATCGCACGGGCATGACGGGGCGAAGCATGAAGTCGTGGCGCCGGAAACTGCGTCGCCTGTCCGGGCGAGATCTCGTGATCGTGGCGGAGGCCGTGATGATGCTGGGGATCGCGCGGGCGGCGGTGGGCGTCGTGCCGTTTCGTAGGCTGGCGCGATTCTTCGGAAAACAGCATGCCGAGACCGGAGACGAACTGTTGCCGGAGGATCTCCGGCAGGTGCGCAGGATCGGGCAACTCCTGCGGGCTTCGGCTGCCGCCGTGCCGTGGGAGTGCAAGTGCCTGACGCAGTCGGTGGCCGGTCGGCTGATGCTGGTGCGGCGGCGCATCCCGAGCACCCTCTATTTCGGTGTGCGCACCGATGAGGACGGCGCCTTCGACGCGCACGCGTGGCTTCGATGCGGCTCGTACATCGTCACCGGGGGCGACGGACACGAGTCGTTCACGGTGCTGACCCACTTTGCAGATCCTCCGTGAAAGCCCGGACGATCCTGTTCATGCCGTGGGGGAGGAGGAGCGTGTACAACCGGATGAAGTTACGATGAGCGCCATTGCCGGGGTCTATTTTCGGGACGGAGCGCCGCAGGCCGCGGACGCACTGAAGCGGCTGATGGCCCGGATGGATCACCACGGCCCCGACGGGCGCGGGCGCTGGGATCGGGAGGAGGTCGCGCTGGGGCACCTCGCGCTATGCGCACTGCCGGCCGCCCGATGCGAGGCGATGCCCGCGCGGGACGACGCCCGGCGCCTGGTCCTCACCGCCGATGCCCGCCTCGACAACCGGGACGACCTGTGCCGCCTTTTCGGGATCGCGCCCGCCGAACGGGAGACGACCCCGGACGGAGCGTTGATCCGGCTTGCCTACGAGCGGTGGGGCCTCGATTGCCCGGCCCACCTCGTGGGAGACTTCGCCTTTGCCCTCTGGGACGAGCGAGAACGCCGGTTTTTCTCCGCCACGGACCCGATGGGCCGGCGGCCTCTGTATTACCACCTCGATCCCCGGCTCTTCGCTTTTGCCACCGAGGCCGGCGCCTTGCTCGATCTGCCCGGCGTCCCGGCGCGTATCGATGAGATCGGTCTCTCCAACGTGCTCGTCGGTGGCGTGGAGGCAGAAGATCCCGAGCGCACGTGCTTCGAGGGGGTGCGCGCGCTTCCGGCGGGCTGCTCGCTCGTGGTCGACGCCTCCGGGAGCGCCTGCCGCACGTACTGGCAACCCGACCCCAAACGGCGTCTCTCCTATCGCTCCATCGACGAGGTTTTCGAGGCTTTCCGCGAGCTTCTTGCCGAGGCCGTCCGATGCCGTACCCAAACGCCCGGCGCCGTGGCCGGCATGCTTAGCGGGGGACTCGACTCCTCGGCCGTCGTCTGCATGGCGGCGCGAGCCCTTCGCCGCGAAGGACGTTCCCTCTTTGCCGTCTCGTCCGTCTTGCCGGAAGGGTACGCCGGTCCGGAGAGAGACGAGCGGTATTACATTGACCTCGTGCGGGATCAGGAAAACCTGGAGGTAGACTACGTCACGGCGGAGGGTTGGCCGCTTTTCGGAGCAAGCCTCGAACGGTACTTCGCGCAAACGGGGAGCTTCTCCATGACGTACTTCCCGTACCGCTACGACGCCCTCTTTCACGCGGCCGCCGGGCGAGGAGCGCGCGTGATGCTCGATGGCGGCGGCGGAGAATTCGGGCCGACGTTTCACGGGTACGGCTTCCACGTTTCGCTCGCGTTGCGGGGGCGATGGGTGCGCCTGGCCCGCGAGGTGCGCGCGATGGCCGAGAAGCAGGGCGTCCCGGCTATGCGGCTCTGGCGCTCCAGAGTGATCGCGCCCTTGCTCTCGCCGATGCTTCGGGCACGATATCAGAAACGGAAAGGAGGAGGTCTCATGGGCCGGCTGGACCGGTCGGTGATACGTCCGGAATTCGCCGCGCGCTCAGGGGTGATGGAGCGCGTGAAACAGTCTCTGGCCCTCATCTCGTACCCGCATCGGAGCATACGGGCCAACCAGATCTGGATGCTCGAACGTTCCCGGCAGCCGTCGGCCTTCTGGGCGCGGGAAAAGGGCGTGGAGACGGCGTTCCCCTATCAGGATGTGCGGCTGATCGAGTTTTGCCTCGCGGCGCCGGATGAGGTGAAAGTGCACGCAGGCTGGAAACGCTATCTGATCCGGCGTGCGATGGAGGGCATCTTGCCCCCGGAAATCCAGTGGCGCACCACCAAGGAACCCTTCTCCCCGGATCATTTTCGGAGACTCTGGAACGCGCGCGAAGAACTGACGACTGCGGTCGAGGCGGCGCGGGACAGCCCGGCGGCGCAGGCCTATCTCGATAGGGAGAAAATGGAAGGAGCGGCCCGCGTGGTCCGTACGTGCCCTTCCGAAACAGAGGCGATGGCGAGCGAACCGGTCAGGCGTGCGATGGTGACGCTGCAGAACGGCCTCTATGCCACCCGCTTTCTCCAGTGGTTCGACGCCGCTCGCTCCTGAACCTCCGGGCCTCTGGCCGACGTCGGGCCGAACCCCAAAAGCACGAGGAGACCGACGCCGAAGCATCCGTCTCCTCGGAATGTGGGTCTCCTTTCAGGGGTGATCAGGCGCCAATGGTCTGGCGGACTGAAGCCCGACGAGCATTTTGAGGGGCCGTCAGGAGGCCGCCGAAGTGGATTTCATCGTAGCGCCGTCATTGACCAGACCGCCGGCGCCGAAGTTGGTGTTGTGTGCGGCGGAAAGACGGCTGTAGGACGGGGGCTGCCAAGCGCGCGCAGCAGTTTCTTGTCGCCGTTTCATGTCGGGACGCGTATGCTCTTGGTTCATCATCAAGCGTAGTTTAATGGAAAAAGGGAGCTCCTATCTTGCACGCAAGTGTTTCGCGCACGCGGCGCAATATACACTTTGCTCAAAGGGTTTTCAACGAAATTAATAGCGGGAGCGAAGAAAACTTCCAGTCGGCGCCCGGTGAGGCCATTTTCCCCAAAATAGAGATTCAAGGCAATGATCGCAATGCCGGAGGTGTTCTAACATAGAATTGCCACAATAATGCGTCTTCTTTGGGCGCAAGCGGCGCGTGGAGAACCTGCGTATTCGGGGGAACCGGGGAAGCCTCGTCTTGCTTTGGTGAAGAGGTCTCCAATAGATTGCCGATGCCGAGGAGGGCGCATGTGATATTCAGGAGCGAACGGGCCAGATGAAAACGGTCGTCATGACGGAAAAGGAGACGCGGGCGCGTGGGAGCGCGAGCGAGGAGCGCCCCGCGCGCATCCACGAGATCGTCCGGGGGAGCCTCCGGTCGTTCTTGCATGAGGGACCGGGCGAGGTAGATGAAGCCGCGTTCCGCGCGCTGTTGGCGGAAGCGGAATGGGCCGCCGTGATGTGGATGACGCGTCGGCACAAGGTGCTTCCCCCGCTCTATGAAGGGCTGAGCCGCTACGCCGACGCCGTTCCGTCCGAGGTGATGGCCCGGCTGAAGCAACAGGTGCAGGTCAACGGGCTCTACAGCCTCACGCAAAGCCGGGAGTTCCTCGAACTGGAAGAAGTCTTTGCTGCTGCGGGCGCGCGCGTGATCCCGGTCGGCGGGCAGCCGCAGGCCGCGCTCATTCACGGCAACCTCGCGCTTCGGCAGTCGCGCTTCATCCGCCTGCGCTATCTCGTGCGCCCGGAGGACATCCCCCGCCTGGAGGAACGCCTGACGCCGCTCGGCTACGTCTTCGATCCCGACCTGATCCGGCTGTACAAGTTCGGCGTGACGCGGAGCAAGGTGATCTGGCATACCGGGCTGTCGGTGGGACGGCCGGCGTCGGCGGCGCTGTTCGAGAAGATGTGGGCGCGTCGGAAGGCGGTGGCGCTCGGCAGCCGTCGCGTGCAGACCCTCGCGCCGGAGGACATGCTGCTGTTCCTCTGCCGGGAGGAGATCGCGCACCATCAGTTGCACTGGCGACGTCTGGTCGAAATCGGGGCGCTCGCGCGTCATCCCGACGGGTTCTCGTGGACCGAGGCGCTGGAGACGGCGCGGCAGACCGGCCTCGAAGGAGAGGTGACGCTTCAACTGGCCCTCGCACAGGATCTCCTCGGGGTGGAGTTGCCGGAGCCGGTTCTGGAACAGGTGCGTCGGCCCGTGGTGCGGCGCGCGGCGGAGCGGGTCAAAGCCGCCGCGCTTGGCGCCGCGCCCGCCTATCCGGGACGTTTCCGTTTTCGCGTCGGCCTGAAGTCCGGCCTCGGGGCGAAAGCGGATTACGTCTGGAGACAGGGCCGAAAAGACCTGCGCGCGGCGTGGAAGAAAGCGACGCGCTCTCGCGACGAGGCGAAGAATATCGGGTTGTATGCACCGACGCCGATGGCTGTGGCCGAGCAGATGCTCCGGCTGGCGGAGGTCGGGCCCGAGGATCGGGTCTATGACCTCGGATGCGGCGACGGGCGCATCGTGATCCTCGCGGCAAAGCGCTTCGGCGCTCGCGGCGTGGGGATCGACTTCGACCCCGAGCTGGTGGCGGAAGCGCGCCGAAAAGCAGCGGAGGAGGGGGTTTCCCACCTCGTCACCTTCATCGAGAGCGACGTCATGGAGGCCGATCTCTCCCCGGCTACCGTGGCGACCATCTATCTCCAGGATTTCGCCTTTCCCCGTCTCCTCAAAAAGCTCCGCCGGGACCTCCGCCCGGGCGCCCGCATCGTCTCGCACGATTTCTTTTTCAAAAGCTGGCCCCCGCGCAAGGCCGAAGTCGTTTCGCCCGCGCCCGGCCAACTCTCGCATATTTATCTCTGGGAAGTGACGTGACGGCGGGGAAGCCGCTCCGTGTTCACCGTCGTGCGCGGTCGTCTTTTCGCCGGGGCAAGGGCGCCATGGAAACCGAAGGCGTGGACATCATCGAAAGGCTTGCGGCTGCGCCGGAGGAGCGTTTGCTTTGCCTGGCCGCGCGGGTGCGGCTCGAGCCTGAGGATCGGCGACGTCTCCACGCGCTGCTCGCCGAAGGGATCGACTGGGCGCGGGCCGTGGCGCTGGCGAGGGCCAACAAGGTGTTGCCGCTCGTCTATACCACCCTCCGCGAGGAAGCCGAAGCCGCCGTGCCCTCCGCCGTGCTCGAAGACCTGAAGAGTCGCTTCGAGGCGAATGCGCGGTTCAACCTGCACCTGAGCACCGAACTGGTCCGAGTCGTCCGGGCGCTTCACGAGGCCGGCGCGCGTGTGCTGCCGCTCAAAGGGCCGGTGCTGGCGCAGACGCTCTACGGCAATCTGGCCCTGCGCCAGTTCAGCGACCTCGACGTCCTGACGCCCCGCGCCGACTACCCGCGCGCCCTCGCGTCGGTCATGGCGATGGGGTATCGCCTCGCGCGCCCCGCCGCCGACGTCAGCCCGCGCGAGACGGAGGCGCTGATGCGCTTCTTCGGGGACTACACCTACACGCTCGTGCATCCCGGCAGCGGCGTCACGCTCGAAGTGCACTGGGGGCTGAGCCCCAGAGACCGTTTCATCCCCGTCGACGAAGCGGCGTTCTGGGAGCGGCTCGAGACCGTGGCGCTGGCGGGCGAAACGGTCCCGATCATGGCGGGGCCGGAGCTCTTCCGCTACCTGTGTATGCACGGGGCGAAGGACTCATGGAAACGCCTCTCCTGGCTGTGCGACCTCGCGACCTTCATGGACCGTCACGCGGAGATGGACTGGGACGACGCACTGGAACGGGCGCGCCGGGAGGGCAGCCTGCGGATGACGCTCCTCGGCGCTTCGCTGGCCCGCCACCTGCTCGGCGCGCCGCTGCCGGAGCCGTTTCACGCGCCCCTCCACGCCGACGCTCCGACGCTCCGACGACTCATCCCCCGCCTCCGCCTCTTCCACGAAGACCCGACGGCGCTGGGATGGCGCGACGTGCGCTTCCACATGGGCGTGCGGCAGGGATTGCTCGGCAAAGGACGAGCCCTCCTCGACTATACCGTCGTGCCGCGCTTCTCTACCTTCGAGGGGGTTCGCCTGCCCCCCGGGCTCTTTCCCCTCTACTTCGCGCTTCGCCCCGCCGAACTCTTCACCCGTCGTCTGCTCCGTAAGCCACGCTCCCGGCCCCCCGTCGGCACGGCCTCCGGGGTGTGACGTTCCGCGCGACGGGCTTTGCCCTACAGGGAATCACCGGGATCGACCGCAGGCTTCGCGGGCGGGAAGGATTATCTTGAAAAAGGGAACGTTTACGGTAGCGTGGTGTGGGACAGGTAAGAGGCCCGATGAGTTAAAAACCCGGCTCATCAACCGAAAAAACAAGGAGGTAAGCGCTATGCCCATCAAAAAACTCAAAGCCTTCCTCGACGAGAACGGCATCAAGTACGTCACCATCAGTCATTCGCCTGCTTTCACGGCTCAGGAAGTGGCGGCGTCGGCGCACATCCCGGGCAAAGAGATGGCCAAGACGGTCATGATCAAAGTGGACGGGAAGATGGCGATGGCGGTGTTGCCGGCCACGTGCAAGGTCGACCTCGAACAGCTCCGGCGGGCCGTCGGTGCGAAGCGCCTCGAACTGGCGACGGAGGAGGAGTTCAAAGGTCTTTTCCCCGAATGCGAACCGGGCGCAATGCCGCCGTTCGGCAATCTCTACGGGATGGATGTGTTCATGGCGGCGACGCTCGCCGAGGATGAGGAGATCGTCTTCAATGCCGGCACGCATACCGAACTCATCAAGATGGCTTTCCCCGACTATGCGCGCCTAGTCAAACCCGTCGAGCTTCAGTTCGCGATGGCGACGGCCTGAGCATGTGGGGCTAGCCCTCGCCGGGGGATGCCTCGGCGTCGTCCCCGGAAGAGGGCGCCGGGTTGAGGAACGGCATCACGAGGTCGAGCGGGACGGGAAAGACCACCGTCGTGTTATTCTCTGATCCGACCTCGACGAGCGTCTGAAGAAAGCGCATCTGCATGGCCATCGGATGCTTTTCGATGGTGAGAGCCGCGTCGCGAAGGCGGGCGGCAGCCTGATACTCGCCCTCCGCATGGATGACTTTTGCGCGTCGTTCGCGCTCGCTCTCGGCCTGCTTGGCCATTGCCCGCTTCATGTGCTCCGGCAGGTCCACGTGCTTCACTTCCACCAGCCCCACCTTGATGCCCCACGGGTCGGTCTGCTGATCGATGACCTCCTGAAGCCGCCGGTTGATCTTGTCACGTTCGGACAAAAGCGCGTCGAGCTCCACCTGCCCGACGATGCTCCGGAGCGTCGTCTGGGAAAGCTGGCTCGTGGCAAAATTGTAGTCTTCGACCTCCAGGATGGCTCTCATCGGATCGACGACGCGGTAATACACGACCGCGTTCACCTGCACCGACACGTTGTCGCGTGTGATGACGTCCTGTGTGGGGACGTCCTGCACGATCACGCGCAGGCTGACGCGCACCATCCGGTCGATGGGCCAGAAGATCATCATGATGCCCGGCCCCTTGGGCTCCGGGAGCACCCGCCCGAGCCGGAAAACGACGCCCCGCTCGTATTCGAAGAGGATGCGGATGCAACTGAGAAGGTACAGGGCGATGACGCCCAGCGTGATGCCTACGTATTGCAGAATCATCGGTCCGTTCGGGTCTTGTGAATGAGGGCGCTCCCATCGGAGCGGGGTCATGTCATGGGCGATCTTCGACGGGAGCGACGGTCAGGATGAGGCCCTTGCGACCGGTGGCGCGGAGGCGCGCGCCCGCCGCGACGGGGACGGCGGCCTCGGCCTGCCAGAGTTCCCCGTGTATGCGGACCATCCCGCGATAGCGCCCTCCCTCGGGCCGGAACGCCTCCACGGCTACGGCTTCTTCATGGAGGAGGGCTTCGGCTCCGGTTCGGACGCGGCTGCGCTGGGCCTTGAAGATGCGGGTCATGAGGAAGAACGTGACCAGGGCCGTCGCCGCGGCCACGGGAAGGAGCACCGAGAAGGAGACGCGCATCACGGGCACGGGCGTGTCCACGAGCATGACGCCGCCGAGCACGAGACACACCACCCCGCCGAGCGTGAGCGCTCCGTAGCTCGTGAAAAAGGCTTCCGCGACGAACATCCCGAGCGCCAGCCCGATCAGCGCGAGCCCGGCATAGTTGATCGGGAGCACGGCCAGGCCGAAGAACGAGAGCACGAGGCAGATGACGCCGAGCGTCCCGGCGATGCCCCACCCGGGCGAATAGAACTCGAAGAGGATCCCGTAGAAGCCGAACATGAGCAGGAGGAACGCTACGTTCGGATTGGACAGGATGCCGAGGAGGCGTTCGCCCCACCACATGTCGAGAGGAAGGATCTCCGCGCCCGCCGTTTCGAGGCGGCTTCGTCCCACGACCGTCTCGACCGCGCGTCCGTCAAGCGCGGCGAGCAGTTCGTCCGGGGAGGCGGCGACGAGATCGATGACGCCCTCGGCGAGGGCCTCGCGGGCGGTGATCGAGACGCTCTCGGTGACGGCGCGAGCGGCCCATTCGGCGTTCCGGCCCCGCAGTTCGGCCAGCGAGCGCGCCCAGGCCACGGCGTCGTTGAGGATCTTCTGCTCCATCACCCCCGGCGCCTGCGAAGAGTCCGGCGGGACGGGCGGACCGAAGGGCGCGCCGCCGATGGAGACGGGATGCGCCGCGCCGATGTGGGTGGCCGGGGCCATCGCCGCCACGTGGCTCGCCATCGTGATGAACACGCCCGCCGAGGCTGCCCGCGCCCCCGAAGGCGCGACGTACACCACGACGGGGACGGGGCTGTCGAGCATCGCCATCACGATGTCCCGCGTGGATTCCATGAGCCCGCCCGGCGTGTCGAGTTCGAGCACGAGCGCGGCCGCGCGCAGGTTGCGCGCCTCCCGCAGCCCGCGCGCAATGTAGCGGGCCGTCACGGGCGTGATGGCTTCGTCGGGGAGGCGGAGCCACACCACCGGCGCGCCCCCCTGACCGGCGTCCGGCGACCGGGCGACCGGGCGCGTGAGGGCGACCGTTCCCAGCAGCAGTAGGACGGGGAGGAGCAGACGCATGGCGGTTCTCCGGGTAGCGGCGCGCCGACGCACGGCGCCGAAGGAATGCGCCGAACGGGCCTTGACGCAACGCTCGGCTCAGATACCCTTAATAAACAAGCATCGAGAGAAAAGCAAAAGCCCCGAGAGGCCGCTTCGCAACGTGGGTGAAATCCGTACGGCGAACCTGTGGGGGCAGGGCGAACGGTGATCCCGAAGGGGGCGCGCCCGCGCGCCCCCGCCTCGTGCGTTCAGCCGGAGGAGAGGCTGCAGGCGACAGTCGTTCCGCGGTCTCCGTTCCGGTAGATGTCGAGCCGCGCTCCGATGACGCCGGCCCGGTATCGGATGGTGCGCAGGCCCATGCCGCCGCGCTCGATGGCATCGTCGGGGATGCCCACGCCGTCGTCGGTGATGGTGAGCGTGACGTTCGGGCCGTCGTGGGTCAGGGCGATGTCGATGTGGCGCGCCTTGCCGTGCCGGATCGCGTTGTGGACGGCTTCCTGTGCGATGCGATAGAGGTGCGTGGCGACGGTGTTGTCGAGCAGATCCACGTGTCCGTCGCACGTGAAGGTGCACGTGAGGCGGTCGGTGTGGTTGGTGTGCTCGGCCAGCCGTTCGAGCGCAAGCATGAGCCCGTTGGCGGATACCTCCACGGGGAGCAGTCCGTGGGCTACGTCCCGCAACTGTTGCCCGGCCTGTTGAATGTGCTCGACGAGTTCGGCGGCGAGTTTCGCCTGGGGCGATCCGGCGGCGCTGAGCTGGCGGTGGAGGAAACTGGCAAGGATGGCGATGCCGCCCATCTGCCCGCCGAGACCGTCGTGGAGGTCCTGCGCGATCCGCTGTTGTTCGGCGCTCGCGGCTTCGGCCAGGTAGCGCTCCAGTTCCTTTCGCTCCGAGATGTCCCGCACGATCCCGGCGAACATGCGCTGGTTGGCGTATCGGAACTCGCTCACGGAGAGGTCGAGGGGGAGGAGCGAGCCGTCCTTTCGAAGCCCCATCACTTCGCGCCCGATCCCGATAATCTTTTTCCGCCCCGTCGTGAGGTAGTTCCGAATGTAATCGTCGTGTTTTTCCCGATGAGGCGAGGGCATGAGCACCTGGACGTTCATGCCCGTGACTTCTTCCGCCGAATATCCGAAGATGCGCTCGGCGGCGCGGTTGAAGGATTGGATGACGCCCTGCTCGTCGATGGAGATGATGCCTTCCACGGCCGTATCGACCACCGCGCGCAGGTAGGCCTCACGCGCCAGAAGCGCCGCCTGGGCTTCCTTGTGCCGGGTGATGTCCGTGGCGACCATCGTGAGCGACTCCACCACGTCGTCGCGAAGGACGGGCCCGATGCGCGTCAGGAAGACGGCGGTCTGCCGGTTCGAGCTCGGGCCGCGCGTCTCCAGTTCCACCGTCTTGCCCGTGGCAACCACCCGGCGGAGCGCCGCACGGAAGGCTTCGCGGTCTTCCTCCGGAACCCAGTTCATCACGTTTCGCCCGAGGAACGCTTCGGGGGAGAACCCCGGGTACGTCCGGTTGATGTACGTGATGGTCCCGTCGGGCTTCAGGCTGAGTATGTAGCCGGGGACGGTGTTCAGAAGCGAGCGCAGACGAGCCTGTGTGTGGAGGCTCTCCTCGGTCATGGCGCGTTCGTCGGTGATGTCTCGCAGGACGACGGCAAAGCCAAGCATGTCACCGGCTTCGCGCCGGAGAGGCGAGAGGTCGAGGGCGCCCCAAAAGCTTGCGCCGTCGTTGCGGAGAAGGCGGGAGACGAAGGCGCGCGGGCCGTCGGTCCTCGTCTGCTGAAGGATGCGTTCGGGTTCGCCGGCCTCGACGTCTGGCGCGGGAAAGCACCGAGAGAAGGGTTGGCCCACCATCTCCTCCTCCGCATAGCCGAAGAGGCGGACCGCACCGGCGTTCCAGGTGGCGATGCTTCCGTCGGCAGTGAGCATGAAGATCGCACAGTTCTCGATGTGCGTCACCAGCCACCGGAACGTCTCCTCGGTGAGGAAAGGTGCGGCGAAGGCTTTCTCTTCGGAAGGGGACAGGGCGGGGCGGGGCGGTGGAGCCATGGCGGGAAGTCAGTTAGCTCGGATCATGAAGGCAATATAAGGGCCAGGGAGGGCTCAAGGGCAAGGATTGTTCAAGGGGAGAAGGGATGCCCGGTCGAGAACCGTGCGTTGCTTACCCACCGGGTCGCCCGGTCCTCTGCTGGTCTGACGACCTCGCGCGTTCCCGTCGCGCGGGTGGGCGGTGGTTGAAAGCGT
This sequence comes from Rhodothermales bacterium, assembly GCA_026984335.1. Lineage (GTDB taxonomy): Bacteria > Bacteroidota > Rhodothermia > Rhodothermales > ISCAR-4553 > JALSSK01. Next base: position 10,917 of record JALSSK010000023.1, on the reverse strand, counting down.
CCCGTCATGGTATCACGGCTTTGTTATCCTCTTCGGGTACATCCGGCCGGACGGGTGGGTTTCAGGGGATCGGGGGAAGGGGGTGCGCGCGAACGGCATCGCGAAGGGCTTCGACCTCCTCGGGGCGAAGCGCCGAGAGCGGCGGGCGAAGGTGAAGCCAGTCCGGAGCGTTCGTCCGGTCGGCCATGAGGCGTTTGAGGGCCGGGGCGAACGGAAAGGGTTCGAGCGCGCCCCGTATCGCGGAGAGCCGGGCCTGCCGCGCGCGGGCTTCCGGAGCCTCCGGAGCCGCGAAGATTTCCGCCGCGAGGGGAGCCGTCACGTTCGCCGTCGCCGTGATGCAGCCCGCGCCGCCCGCGCGCAGGAGGTCGAGGAAGAAGCGTTCCGTCCCCGTGAAGACCTGAAAGCCGGGAAAGGCCTCGCATAGTCCGCGCATATGCGCAAAGTCGCCGCCGGAGTCTTTCATTCCAACCACGACGTCCGGATATGCGTCGAGGAGGCGTTCGAGGACGGGGCGGGTGACGGGGACACCGCTCATGCGGGGGAAATGGTAGAGCACGAGGCGCAACCGGTCGTCGCCCACGCCCTCGATGAGGCGGGCGAAGGCTTCGAAGAGGCCCTCGTCGCGCACATTTTTGTAATAGAAGGGGGGAAGCACGAGCGCCCCCGCCGCCCCGTGTTCGACGGCGCGCCGGGTCAGGCGGACGGCGTCCGGGAGGGCGCAGGCTCCCGTGCCGACGAGCAGACGAGATGCGGGAAGGCCCGCCGCCACGAGCCGGTCCACGAGTTCGAGACGTTCGTCCACCGAAAACGAGTTGGCCTCGCCGGTGGTGCCGAGCACCGCCACGCCGTCGCAGCCGTGTGCGAGGAGCCTGCGGCAGTGGGCGGCGAGTGCGGCGTGGTCGACCCTCAGGTCGGCCCGGAGCGGAGTCAGGGCGGCGGCATAGACGCCGTTGGGCACGCGCGAGGGCGGGAGCATGGGGCACGACGGTGGGTGAAGATCGGGGAGAAGGTAACGGTTCTCCGTACCCGAAGCAAAGATCGGGAGCGGCGTGTATGGACCGATGTCATGCTTTCCGCACAGGGCCGTGACAGCCTCCCCGCAACCGAAATCTGACGTCGCGGTAAGAGAGGCCGACCGGGCCCCCCTCCCTTCCTCCGAAAAGCCTCATGAGAACCCTTCAAGCCCGCTCCGCCGATGCCTTCGTCGAGAGCATCGGCATCAACACCAAATTCGGCTACGGCTCCCGGCTGTATGTCCGCGCCTACGCGGAGGTCCGTCGCCACCTCGAATCGCTCGGCGTTCGGCACGTCCGAGACGTCGCCTACGGGCCGAGGCAACGCGACAAGGTCTCGAAGATGCTCGATCTCTATCATGCGTTCGGCATCCGCATCCTCGCCCTCGTCGACAGCCGGCGGCGCGGGCGGCCCCGCCTTCTCGATCCCGGCGGCATTCCCGGCCTTCTCACCACCGTGCACGCGCACCCGGACGTGTTTGTCGCCGTCGAGGGGCCGAACGAGTACGACCACCTCCTCCGGGCCGACAAAAACTGGGGAGAAAACCTTCTGAAATACCAGAAGGCCCTGTACGAGCAGGCCGAGACGGTCGTGGTCGGGCCCTCGATGGCCAGGGGAAAAGCATGGCGCGACGCCCCCGACCTGACGCCGTTCCTCGACAAGAGCAATACGCACTCGTACCCCGGCGGTCGGCCCCCCGAGTCGAACATCGGCCGGGTGGTGGAACAGATGAAGCGCCTCTTCGACGGGAAGCCGCTGTGGGCCACCGAGACGGGCTATCTGACCCGCTCCGTCCCCGGCAAACAGCCGCACGTCTCCGAGGCGGCCGCCGCGAAATACATCCCGCGCCTGTTCGCCGAGTATTTTCTTCGCGGCGTCGAGCGGACGTACCTCTTCGAACTCCTGGACGACGCGGGCAAGGGCGCGAAACGGAACAAGTTCGGTCTCATCCGCGGCGACCTCACGCCGAAGCCGGCCTTCTATGCGCTGCATGAACTGATCGTGCTCCTCTCCGATCGAGGTCCGGCGTTCGAACCCGGTCGCCTCGTGTGTGAGCTCGATGCGCCGGACGACGTGCGCACGCTCCTTCTGCAAAAGCGGGACGGCGTCTTTTATCTCCTCGTCTGGCAGCCGGCCGACAGCTTTCGGCGCGGCGACGTATCCGTCTCGCCGAAGCAGGTCCGTCTCACGCTTCCGTCCCCCGTCACGGTCCTCGACGTGAACGCTCACGTCGAGGCGGCAGGGACGACCCACGAACTCCCGGCCGTCGACGCCGTCTCCGTCTATGCGATCCGGGCCTGAGGCTCGTGTGTGCGGAGGGGCTTCGGCGCGCCTGGTTGTAGACCGGCTTCGGGATGTTGGCGGCGGCCTTCCCCGGCTTCGTGGCGGGATACGATACGTCGGCGGATGGAGGATGGTCCGAGGCGGTGCGGCGGCGCCTCCACGTTTTTCTGTGGGCGGCGGGAAGCTATGGGGCGACGGCGCCGGTGGTGCGCCTGTTTCGGGTGCGCGCCGAGGCTGCTTTGCCCGGCCTTGCGGCTGTGGCGGCGGGCCTGTCCTACCTCTTCTCCGCGTCGCTCATCGCCGGCGTTGGTCGCGGTGTGGCCGGGGCGGGCGCTTCTGCCGGCTCGCCGCAAACCGCTTCGGAACACAGCCCCCGCCCCGCGGTCGTGGTTCTGACGGAGGCGATTCGACGAGAGGCGTGGCGCGGAGGGTGGGCGTTGGAAAGGTGTGCGTCACAGGAGGATGAACACCGTCAGGACGAGCAGGCTCACGATCCCCGCACCGAAGGTCATATTGCGAATGGCCTGATCGATCGGATTGCGCATGGAGACCTCGAGAAAGAATGGGAAGGACTTTCTCTCGATATCGGTCGCTCAGGCGTCGGGTAAAACAATTAAGCTCAGAAAAATCAAGGGGTAGCCGGGACAGGAGCGGACGGCGCCTCATGCGGCGGGTCTTTAGGCGGCGGGGGCATGCCGTCGGTTCGGTGGAAGAGATCCCGAAAAAACGGTGGAAAAGATAATTTGACGTCGAGCATCGCGCTTGTCTGCGGCGAAAGCGGTATACTGAATGGACGGCTGATCCTGCGTGGGTCAAGTCTATCCTACACAGCATGTTGGGCCTTTGCGATGTGTTCCGGAGAAGGCACATTCCGCGCGGCTCGTTTATCCCGGATCCATCCGTTTTTCCAATGTCGAAGTTATTACGTGTGGGCGTTTTGACGGGCGGCGGCGACTGTCCCGGTCTGAATGCGGTCATCCGTGCCGTGACGAAAAGCCTCATTCTGGAGCACAACGCCGAAGTGCTCGGTTTCGAGGACGGTTTTCTCGGGCTGATCGAACGCCGGGTCCGCACGCTCACGTACAGCGACGTCAGCGGGATTCTCACGCGCGGCGGCACCATCCTCGGCACCCACAACAAAGCCAACCCCTTCAATTTCTACAAACGCGGAGGGGCCGACGTCTCGGCGCAGGTCCTGAAGTATACGCATACCCTCGGCCTCGATGCGCTCGTGGCCATCGGGGGGGACGGGACCATGTCCATCTCGCACCGGCTTCAGGAGATGGGCCTCAACATCGTCGGGGTGCCGAAAACCATCGACAACGATCTCATGGCTACCGACCGCACCTTCGGCTTCGACACGGCCGTGTCCATCGTCGTCGAGGCCCTCGACCGGCTGCACACGACGGCGCAGAGCCATCAGCGGGTGATGATCGTGGAGACGATGGGGCGCTATGCCGGCTGGATCGCGCTGTATGCGGGCGTGGCCGGCGGAGCGGACGTGATCCTCATCCCGGAGTTCGACTATGAGATCGATGAGGTGGTGCGGGTCATCCGGGAGCGGGAGAGCTACGGACGCAGCTTCACGATCATCGTCATCGCCGAAGGAGCCAAGCCCCGGGGCGGCGAACTCGTCGTGCGCGACATCGTCGAAGAGAGCCCGGACCCGATCCGGCTCGGCGGCGTCGGACGCATCCTCGAGATGCAGTTGAGCGAGCGGGTCAAGAGTGAAGTGCGCACGACGATCCTCGGGCACGTGCAACGCGGCGGCACGCCCACGGCCTACGACCGCAATCTCGCAACGGTGTTCGGGGCTTATGCCGCCGCGATGGTCGCTTCGGGGGCGTTCGGGCGCATGGTCGCGCTCCGGCACAATCAGATCACGAGTGTGCCCATCGCCGAGGTGGCCAACCGCACGCGCACCGTCCCCCCCGACGCACCGATGCTCGCGGCCGCGCTCGCCGTCGGCGCCTCGTTCGGTGTCACCGACCTGAGGCATCGCTTCTCCGGCACGGAAATAACCCCGACGGTATCATGACCGGCGCTCCACCCTCAAGGGCGGCGACCGGCGCATCAAGACGTTTCGAAGCTCATGCACGTATATCTCACCGGGGGAACGGGTTTCGTTGGATCCTACGTTTTGCGCGCGTTGATCGAGGCCGGGCACACGGCGCGATGTCTCGTACGGAACGCAGATGCGCGTCTTGCCGTCGAGGATCGGGAGAAGGTGGAACGTGTGAAGGGAGACGTCACCCGCCCGAAGTCGCTCGCCGGCACGATGCGCGGGTGCGACGCCGTGATCCACCTCGTGGGCATCATCGAGGAGCAGCCCGCCAGGGGCGTCACGTTCGAGCGGATCCATTGGGAGGGTGCGGCGCACGTCATCGACGAGGCGAAGGCGTCGGGCATCGAGCGGTTCGTCCTCATGAGCGCCAACGGCGCGCGGGAAGACGGCGTCTCGGCCTATCAGACGACGAAGTGGAAAGCGGAGCAGTACCTCGGGAAGGCAGCGTTTCCGCATGCCGTCGTCTTCCGCCCCTCGCTCGTCTTCGGCGACCCCGGGCCGGACGGCGCCGAGGATTTCGCCACGCGCCTGGCGCGGACGCTCGTGAAGCCCTTTCCCATCCTGCCCGTCTTCGGCGACGGAAAGATTCCGATGCAGCCGATCTCGGTCGAGGAGGTTGCCTCGGCGTTCGTGCAGGCGCTCACGCGTCGGGTGGCGGCGGGGCAAACCTATGTGGCCGTGGGAAAAGAGGTGTACACGTACGCCGAAATCCTCGACGTCATCGCGCGCGCGCTCGGGCTCTCACCGAAACCCAAACTCCCGCAGCCGATCTGGCTCGTGCGGCCCGTCCTACACACCGTCGGCCGGCTCGGTCTCTCGCCCATCACGCCGGACCAGTTCGAAATGCTCATCGAAGGCAACACCGGCGATCCCACTGCCTTGTATCGCGACTTCGACCTGACCTATCGTCCCTTCACCCCGGAGCATCTTGCCTATCTCAAGCTGCGGGTGTGACGTTCGAAGAGCCCCCACGGAGTTTCTACCCGCGCGCCGCCGATGAAGCCGACGTCCTCCAGGCTCGGGAGAATCGCGGCCCGATCTCGCGGCCCGATCTCCGCCCGGAAGGCGGTCATTTGTGAAAAACCGGTGACCACGGCTGCTCCGAGGTCAAAATGAGGAGTTTGCGCGTTCTTTAGGAAAAGTCTCTCAGCTGAAGTGCGTAGCCGATGAAGAAGAACGAGAAGTACGTGAACGGGCGATCGGACACGACCCCGACCGATGCGGCGAAACGCCGATTTTCCCCTCCACGGATCATTTGTCGGGGACGGCTGCAGATCCACACCGGGAGCATGAATGATTATGACAGACTCGGGATGCCCCCGGTGCGGGTCCGGTGATAGCCGCTATCGTTCTGGTTTTTGCGAGTGATCACGCGAACATGTCAATGCGACTGCCCGCGTGATTCCGGCGTTTCTCTGCCTTTTCCTCGAAGCGCTCCGTGCGTTCGCTGCTCTTGGTCTCGAGGCGTTCGAGGCGATCCTCGACTTTGGCCGGATCAGCCGTTGCAGCGCGACGCTCGATCTTGGCGCGTCGCTGGTCAACCTTTCCGGCGAACTGCTCGCGGCGCGCTTCCACTTTCTCTGAAAAGCGATCGGCTCGTTGCGTGGCCACTTCGGGCGGCATCATCTGCGGAACCGAGCTTGAAATCGGACTCATCTGGGTACCTCTCTTCGTGGTAGATACAAAACCCTGTACGTCGTGGCCGTTCTCCGTCTTTGGGGTGAGCCTGGAGAACGGGCCTTTTCATGGTTCTGATATCGGACCCGGTGCGCGATTCTGAAGCCGAAACACAGGAAAATGTGACGATTGCAGAGATTGAGCGCGCGTGGGGCGGGTGGTCAGCGGGTGAGCCCGAGGGCGGTGCGGCCCATGGCGGGGCGGACGCCGTCGGGGCGCACCGCCGGACGCTCGGTCTTCGGTGCGTCGAAGACGCCGTCCCAGGCTCCGGAGGAGATGGCCGTCTCCCCGCAATAGCTCGTCCAGACACCGGCAAACGTCAGATAACCGGTGTTCTCGCCCTCATAGACGAAGGCATCCGAATAGCTTCGGCAGTCGTCCGGCGCTTCGTTGATCGTCTCCAGGTAGACGGTCCGCTCCTCTTTGCATACGTATCCCGAGGCCGATGCCGTGGGAAAGGCATCCGAGCTGCCGGCGAGCGAGGCTTCGCGTTGCGCGCAATGCTCGCCCGCGGCGTTGGCGGCCGTCAGCGTCCACGCGGAGCCGTAATTGTCCACCATCGACGTCACACGGCTTTTCTCGGCGTCTCGTTTGCCGAAGAAAAAAGCGTCGAGCAGGGGGGCTTGTGCCGGTTCTTGCGTCTCGAAAGAGACGATTGTGTCTGGAACGGAGTCGCATCCGAAAAAGAACGTCGCCGTCAAACACAGCAACCCGGAGGTCAGGTTGATGCGGAAACGTTTCATGAGTGTTCTCCTGAAATATGGTGTGCAATGATGGGGGATCCTGTGGAATCCGCCGGATCCCATGTCTCCCGGTTTCGGTAAGTTTTCAGGCTCCTTAAGAAAACGGAAATCCGGAGTGGAAGGGGAAAAGGAGCGGGTGTGGGGTCTTCGCTCACACGCACAAGCGTAGATTCCCCGATAGATATTGCGCCGGAAAGATGGTAACTAGCCGATAGCCACTGATCGAAAGGGCTCCGATGTTATGGTTCGCATCGCGGCTCGATGTCAGTGGGGCACAGCTCAGTGTTGATTGGTTCTGGGTGGAGAAGCCCGGTCTCGGAAGGGACCGGGCTTTCCTTCGTTCGTACACGCGGCGGTCCGGGGGAGGGATCGCCCCCTCCGTTTCACCGGGGAAGGGGCGCTTTTCTTCATTCTTCACGCGGATGGGATCGGAGCGACGTCGCGGGTGTTTGTTTCCTCCGGGGGGATTTCGGATTTTCCCGCTTCCCCTGATCCACTCCACCAGGCAATTCTCCGGCATGAAGCTCGATTATACGTACATAGAAGACCTGAGCAAACACGAAGGCGAAACGGTTACGCTGAAGGGGTGGCTCTACAACAAGCGCGGCTCGAAGGGGCTGTATTTCCTCATTCTGCGTGATGGGACGGGGCTGGCGCAGTGCGTCGTGGCGAAAGATGCGGTGGATGAGGCGTCGTGGGAAGCGGCGGAAGCGGCGACGCGGGAAAGCGCGCTCGTGGTCACCGGCGTCGTCCGGCGCGACGAACGGCAGGTGGGCGGCTACGAGGTGCAGGCGTCGTCCGTGCAACTGCTTCACAGGGCCGAGGAGTACCCCATCACGCCCAAGGAGCACGGCGTCGAGTTTCTCATGAACCACCGGCACCTCTGGCTCCGCAGCCGCCGTCAATGGGCCATTCTCCGCATTCGGAACCGGATCATCATGTCGATCCACAATTTCTTTCAGGAGCAGGGCTTCGTTCAAATGGACGCCCCCATCCTCACCGGCAACGCCGTCGAAGGCACCTCTACGCTCTTCGAGATCGACTATTTCGGGGACAAGGCGTACCTGACGCAGAGCGGGCAGCTTCACGGCGAGGCGATGGCGATGGCGTTCGGCAAAATCTACACGTTCGGCCCCACGTTCCGCGCCGAGAAGTCGAAGACCCGCCGGCACCTGACCGAGTTCTGGATGATCGAGCCGGAGATGGCCTTTTACGATCTCGCCATGAATATGGAACTGGCCGAGGATCTGCTCTCGCGCATCGTAGCGGACGTGCTCCGGGAGAGCCGGACGGAACTGGAAGTGCTCGGGCGGGATCTCGCGCCGCTCGAACGGGTGCGCCCGCCGTTCCCGCGCCTGTCGTATGACGAAGCGGTGGCGCTTCTCCGCAGTGATGAAACGGCGGAGATGCTCACGTCCCGCATGGAGGCCCTCCGCGAAGAGGAACGGGCGCTCGAAACGGAACTGGCGGAGAACAAAAAGCGGTACGGGCAGGCCAAAAAAAGCGAGAAACGCCGCCTCGATGCGCGGGAGATCGCGATCCGGAAGCGGAGGGCGGAGATCGAGGAGGCGCTTCGCAATCTGCCGAAATGGAAGGAATCCGCCCGCACCTTCGAGTGGGGCGGCGATTTCGGAGGAAGCGACGAGACGGTCCTCACGTGGCACTTCGACCGGCCGATCATCGTGCACCGCTATCCCGCCGCCGTCAAGGCCTTTTACATGAAGCGCGACCCCGAAGACGAGCGCCTTGCCCTGGGCATGGACGTCCTCGCGCCCGAAGGCTACGGCGAGATCATCGGCGGAGGCGAGCGGGCCACGGATCTGGCTTTCCTCGAAAAACAGGTGGCGGAGCACAACCTCCCGCCCGAAGCCTTTAAATGGTATTTCGATCTCCGGCGGTACGGCTCGGCGCCCCACAGCGGTTTCGGTCTCGGCCTCGAACGCACCATCACGTGGATCTGCGGCCTCCCCCATCTCCGCGAAGCCATCCCGTTCCCCCGGCTCATCGATCGTCTTTATCCTTGAGCATGGCGGGCCCGGGGACGGGACCGAGCGACATCCGTGGAATGCCGATTGTATGGAACGATGAAGCGATCGTTTTTCCCAATAGAGAAGAGGGTATCCGCTATGTTTCCCACGAATCGCGCCGGTATGCGCCGACTCCGTCGCCGGTTATTGACGACGGTCCTGTTGAGCGCACTGGTCATCTTTCCCGCCATGGCACAGTCGATCTCCGAGAGCACCCGCACCATCCACGTCAGCGGCGAGGGTACGCTGAACCTCCAGCCGGACATGGCGACGGTCCGTTTCGGCATCGTGACGGTGGACGAAAACCCGGAAAAGGCGCGCAGCCGCAATGCCGAAGCTTCCGCCGAAACGATGAATGCCGTCCGCGACCTCGGCGTGGACGATCGGAAGATGAAGCTCGAAACACTTCGGCTCCAGCCGCATCGTGAATACAATCCCGACCTGCGGCGCACGGTGGAGAAAGGCTTCGAGGCCGTCCGCGAAGTGGTGGTCGAACTCGAGGACCTCGACCGCCTGCCGGAGTTGATCGCCCGCGTCGTACAAAAAGGGGCGAATCGCCTGAACGGGATCACGTACGACCTGAAAGACCGCACCACGGCCCGCAACGAAGCGCTCCGGCGGGCGGTGCTGAATGCGCGGGAGAAGGCGGCGCTGATGGCGGAGACGCTCGGCGCTGAACTGGGGATGGCGCTTCGCATCAGTGAGCAGGGCGTCACTGTGCCGCGACCGGTCTTTCAGGTGCGCGGGGAATCGGCTCTCGCCAAAGCCGATGCCTCTCCGACGCCGGAGGCGTACGCCTCGGGTGAGATCGAGGTGAAAGCCTCCGTTCAGATCGTCTTCGAGCTGAATTAGCGTGAGGGGCGACGCTCACGTTCGTGCATCGAGCCACGCCAGGACGTCGGCCCGCACGCGGTCCCTCTCGGGTTCGCAAAACGTGAGGTGGTAGAGCCCTTCGTACAGGTGGAGCGTCTTGTCCTCGGAGGCGGCTTCGTGGTAAAACCTGCGGCTGCCCTCGGGATCGGTGAGCCGGTCGGCGAGACCGTGGAAGAGAAGGAACGGGTGGTGGAAACGCGACGCCTGCGCCCGGATGCGTTTCATCGCGCGGACCATCTCGGCCCCGGTGCGTGCGAGGATGCGCCCGTGGTAAAAGATCGGGTCGTTTCGGATATCTTCGACGACGGCGGGATCGCGGGAGAGCGTGTCGAGGTCGAGGGGGATGGTGGGCAGGCCGGGGAAGAGGCGTCCGAGGACGGAAGCGATTTTCTGGAGGAGGGGGGCTTCGTTCGACTGAAACGCAGGGCTGCTCAGGATCAGACCGGCAAGGCGGTGGCGCTCGGGGCGTTCGAGGGCGAAGAGCGCCGCCACGGCCCCGCCCATGCTGTGTCCGAAAAGGTAGAGCGGCGCGTCGGGATGGGCCTTCCTCACCTCGTCGAGGAAGCAGTCGAGGTCATCGAGGAGGTCGTCGAAATGGTTGATGAAGGCCCGTCGTCCCTCCGAACGTCCGAAGCCTCGGTGATCATATCCGAGCACCGCATGGCCCTTCGCGACGAGATCCGCCGCAATCGAAGCATATCGTCCGGAATGCTCGGCATATCCGTGCACGAGCGCCACCACCGCGCGCGGTTCGATGGGGGGAAGCCACGTCCGTGTGAAGAGGGAAAGCCCGTCTCCGGTGAGAAGCGTGCCGGTGGTCTCTCTGGGATCAGGCATGATCGGTTCCGATGGCCGGTTCGTGTATGCACCCTCCCGTTTTTGGAGCCCCGGAAGAGAGGATTGCCCCGGAAGAGAGGGTTGCCCCGGAATGCCCCATAATAAGGAAGCAAGCTCCGAAAAGTGCCCGGGAGCCACAAAAAAAGCGGAGCCGCTCAGAGCGACTCCGCTTTTTTCGAAGCGTTTGCGGCAAGTCCGGCTTAGAAGTCCATGCCGCCCATACCACCCATACCCGGGGCGCCGCCGGGCATGGCCGCGCCTTCTTTCTCAGGGTTGTCGGCGATGATCGTCTCCGTGGTCAGGAGCAGACCGGCCACCGAGGCGGCGTTCTCCAGCGCCGTGCGCGTCACCTTCGTCGGGTCGATCACGCCCATGGCGATCAGGTCCCCGTACGCGT
>JALSSK010000022.1 GCA_026984335.1 Rhodothermales bacterium | reverse complement strand
GAAGCACGATGCCCACGTGATTGGGATAGTCGGGGTACACGGCCTCGAACATTGACAGCGTGGACTCGGTGACGTCGCTGCCCTCCATGTCGAGCCGGACGAAGATGTCGTGCGCCTTCGCTTCGGCGAGGAGCGCGCGGAGGTTGCCGAGGCCGAGGTCATAGTCGATCTTCTGCCCGAGCATCGAGAGCTTGATCGAGATCGAGGCTTTGAGGCCGTTCTTTTCGCGCTCTTTGGCGAGCGTGTGGACGAGGTCGATGTAGAGATCGCGGGCCTTGTTGGCCAGTTCCGGGTCCTTGATGTACTCGCCGAGGAGGTCGAGCGTGACGAAGAGGCCTTTCCGGTTGAGCTCGCGCACGACGGGAAGCGCGCCTTCGAGGGTTTCGGCGGCCACGAAGCGCCGGGCAAGGAAGAAGGGGAGCCGCATACGGTCGGGAAGATGATGGGGTTGAAAAGCGCTTCCGAATATAATGCTTAAAAAGGAACGAGGGAGGTCTCAGCCGCCGAGGGCCTGAGAAAGATCGGCGAGGAGGTCGTCCGGGTGTTCGAGGCCGATGGAGAGGCGCAGGAGCGAGGCGGGGGTGCGGGAGGGAGGCGCTTCGATGGAGGCGCGGTGTTCGATGAGGCTCTCGACGCCGCCGAGGCTGGTGGCGCGGGTGAAGACCTTCACGCGGGCGGCCACGCCGAGGGCCTCGTCGAGCCCGCCCCGCACCTCGATGGAGAGCATCGCGCCGTCGTCGTCCATCTGTCGCCGCGCGACGGCGTGGCCGGGATGCTCGGGCAGCGAGGGATGGTGCACCCGGGCGACGGCGGGGTGGGTCTGGAGAAAGGCGGCGAGGCGGCGCGCGGTGTCGCACTGCATCCGGAGGCGGGCCGCAAGCGTGCGCATGCCCCGGAGCGCGAGCCACGCGCTGAAGGGATCCATCACCGCTCCGGCGCTCGTCTGAAGCGCCCGCACCCGCTCGGAGAAGGCATCCTCGGCGCGGAAGACGACCGCGCCGCCGAGCACGTCGGAGTGGCCGCCGAGGTACTTCGTCACGGAGTGGAGCACGAGGTCGGCTTCGTGCTCGAAAGGCCGCTGAAGGAACGGCGTCATCCACGTGCCGTCGACGAGGAGGCGGGCGCCGGCGGCATGGGCGCGCTCGGCCACGGCCCGCAGGTCGGTGATCTTGAGCATCGGGTTCGACGGCGTCTCGGTCCATACGAGGCGGGTCTCCGGGCGAAGCGCGGCTGCGACGGCGTCGGGGTCGGTCATGTCCACCTCGGACCACGCAAGGCCCCATTCGGCAAAGACCGTCTCGACGAGGCGGCGCATCCCGTAATACACGTCGTCGGGCAGGAGAAGGTGATCGCCGGGGCGGAGGGCCTGGAGCACGGCCGTGGCGGCGGCCATGCCGGAAGCGAAAGCCGCGCACGCCGCCCCCCCTTCGAGCGCGGCGAGCGTCGTCTCGAAGCGAAGGCGCGTCGGGTTGGCGAGACGGCTGTAGACGAAGCCGCGCGGGTACACGCCGTCGGCCCCCCGCTCGTACGTCGTGGACAGGTGGATCGGCGGGATGAGCGCGCCCGTTTCCGGGTCCGGAACGCCGCCGGCCTGGGCGAGTCGGGTTTCGAGATGCGGCATGACGACCGGGGAAGAGGGAGGCAGGGTCGCCGGCAAAAGTACGGATTTTTTCACGCAAAGCGAGCGTCGCCACGGTTTTGCTTCCGCAAAGCGCCCGGGATCCCGCCGGGAGGGGCTTCGAAAAAGTGCACGCACGGCGCGACGGGCGCTCGAAAAGGGGCGAACGGGGGGGTGCTAAAATAAGTGCACCATCTGAATTGAACCGAAATCGCCCCTTCGGGTCGTTTTTCGACGGGAACAAGGCGTTTCTGAGGCGCGCGACGAAATCGCTTCGTAACAATGACGCGCGCACCGCCGTAGGGGGGGATGCGTCTTACGATGAGTGGTTGTGGGGACGCTCGGCGACCGATCGCGCACACAGGATCGCCGGGCGTCCCCCGCCATTTATCGCCGGTGTGAGGCCCGGTCCTCCCGCCCGCCGCTATTCTTTTTTCAGGGGCCGGACCACCACGAAGCTCGTGTGACGGAGCAACCTGGCCGTGCCGTCCTGTTCCTCCTGCTTCTTGAGCGCCTTCAACTCCTGCTTCAAAGCCTCGACGCGTTCGCTGTAGGCATACGTACGGCGCGCCCCGACGGCAAGCTCATATCCGGCGTATTCGGCCCGCTCGTCCGGCTCCTCCCACAACGCCGCCAGAAGCACGGGTTGCAGTTCCTTGAGCTCTTCTTCCAGCCGTTTCATCTCGGCCTTGATTTCGAGGTAGCGCTTGAGCGGACGCTCGTCGTCGAGATAGCGAAGCATGGCGCGGACGGTCGGGTGAAAATGAGGGGAGAGGCGTTAGATGAGGCCTCAATATAAGACGCATGCGTTTCCATCCATAAGGAAAGATTGTGTTCCTCACCGGCTGTCGCGTTTGGGGGCGGCGTCCCGCTTGTGGGGAGCATCTTTTCGTGACAGAGGTAACGGCCTATTGTTACGCTTTCCCGGCATCGGGACCGGCGCATGCGCGTTAGAGGGAAAAACGATCACGAGCCTGGATTTTCAGACATGAGGCCTTTTTTCAAAAACCCCCGTCGGCGCTTCGGGACGCTCGCGGCGGCGCTGGCGCTGGCGTCGATGGGCTTCGCCGGCTGCCGCGCGACGAACGCCGTCGGCCCGGCCGCGTCTTCTTCCGGCGACGGCGCTCCGGGCGGGGCCTTCGTGGCGCTCCTCGGCTACAGCAACACCCTCGGCACGGCAGAGGCCGTCGCCCGGCTCGGCTATGAGGGGTTTTTCGCGCCGGAGCAGGATATCCGGCGGGGGCAAAAGCTGCTCATCGACCGGCCGGGCGACCTTCGCGAGCACCTCGTGCGGGCGCTGCGCGGGCAGGTGGAGTATGCCGAACGCACCGGCAGGACCATCGGCGCGGTGTGGTGGCAGATCGGCATCCGGCGGCAGCAAAACCCGATGCCGAGTGAGGCCCAACGGCGCGCCGCCGACCGCCTCGTGACGCTTCTGGAGGAGATGCTGCCGGGCGTGGCGCTCTACGTTTCGCCCATGACGCCGTACGAGGGGCACGAGTGCGCCGGCGCGGGGCCGTCCGGCCCTGCCGCGAGCGCCGTCCTCGCCGATGCGCTCGCCCGGACACACGCGCACGTGCGCCGGGTCCCGGCGTTCCCGCCGCTCCGACGCGAGGAGACGCGCGACGGCTGCCATCCGACCGACGAGGTGTATCTCCGCAATGCGCGGGCGCTCGTCGCTTCCTTCGTGACCCTCCGGGCGCGGGACGGGGAGCGCTCGGGGAAATAGGGGGACCCCTCGTAAAAATGCGCCGCCCTCAAAAATTTCGGCAAAGGACCTTATCACGCCGGCAAGAGCGCCGATGACGGGCGTAGGGAAGCGTGTGAAAAAAAGAGGCCCGGTCCCCCACCAAAAGACCGGGCCTTCACATCACCCATCGATGTGCATAACAGGAGACATGTTGCCGAAATAGAGACGGCCGGTCGATCCGTTTTCAGAGGAGCGCCCGAAAGATTTCCTCGGGCGCTCCTTTTTCAGGTCTGATCGGGCCATGCCCCGGCGCGCGCTCGAATGTATGGGTGTGCGGGTGTATGACCCTGACGCGAGCCCCCCCGACGGCGAACTCCGCGAAGCCCCCTGACGGCGAACGCTGCCCCCGCTATTGAAACTGCCGGTCGGTGTAGTCTTCCACGTCTTCGCGCGTGATCACGCGCCACGTCGGAGCGCCGAGGCGTTGCGTTTTGGTGCGCCGGAACGTGGCGCGCAGAAACAGCTCCTTGCGTTTGTTTGGCCGGGCTCCTTCGAACGAAAACGCGCCCCGGTGGAAGATCCAGTACGCCGTCGTCGGGTCGATGCCGTAGGTGCGCCCGATCATGTCGGCGAGGTGGCGGGCATCGTTCACCGTGGAAGGGCCCTTGTTCTCGGCCGTCTCCCGGATCACGACGACGTGCGTGTGGTCCTCGTCGGAGGGCGGGGTCTTGTAGATGCGGACGCGGCACGTCCCCGTGCCGTCGTACCCTTTCCACGTGAAGAGCGTGTCGGCGACGAGCTGGGCGCTTGCGGGAGCGGCGAGGGAGACGATTGCGCATAGAAGCGCGACCAGGCGACAGAGGGCGGGTGAGCGCATGTGAACCTCCGGGGCTGATGGTAAAAGAGCGTGCGGCGTGGAAATCCGCGCCGTGCCTTTACCCTAAAACCCGGAAGCCGCGTTTTTATAACCTCGACCGCCTTTTGCGCCGCGGTCGTGTGATCACCGGTCGTTCGGCGGCATCGTCGGGGAGGCCGTCTCGACGGGCATCGGACCGGGCGGGAGGCCGGCCTCCGCCTTGGCCCGGGCCACCATCGCGCGCACGTCGGCCAGGAGCGCCTTGGCGTCGTAAATGATGCCGTCCTTGATGGTCCACTTCACCCCGCCGACGCGCTCGACCGCGCCCGTCTCGTCGTTGAGCTTGATCGCGCCGGTGCCGTAGAGCACCTTGAGGTTCTCCAGCGGGTTCTCCTCCACGACGACGAAGTCGGCCTTCTTCCCGACCTGCACGCTGCCGATCTCGTCGTCGAGCCCGAGCGCTTCGGCGCCCTTGAGCGTGGCCGCCCACAGCACTTCGAGCGGGTGGAAGCCGGCCTCACGGAGCAGTTCGAGCTCGCGGATATAGGCGAAGCCGTAGAGTTGATAGAT
The DNA here is from genome assembly GCA_026984335.1 of Rhodothermales bacterium. Lineage (GTDB taxonomy): Bacteria > Bacteroidota > Rhodothermia > Rhodothermales > ISCAR-4553 > JALSSK01. Next base: position 19,965 of record JALSSK010000022.1, on the reverse strand, counting down.
GAAGCCCGAGTCGCTGCCCGTGGTGACGCGCCCGCCCCGGTTCTTGTACTCGTTGATGAAGGTCATCCACAGGCGGTAGTTCTCGCGCCAGGCGACCTCGTCCTCCGTCGTCCAGTAGAACCAGTACGATCCGTGGGCGCGACGGCTGGGGCGGTAGAAGTTCCAGAGCGAAGGGAGCGTGTAGTCGTCGTGCCACTCGGCGCGCATGGCCCGCATGACGTCGCGGCTGGCTTCGTAGATGTTGAAGGTCGGGTCGATGGTGAAGTCGAGGGCGAGGAGCGAGTCCATCACCGCGTTCCACTTCGGGCTGTACGGCGGCGCGGCCTGCTTCCACAGCCGTCCCGCCTGGCCGAAGCGATCCTGCTCGTTGAGGTAGTTGTAATCGAGCGGATAGTGCTGCACGGTGCGGTCGGTGAAGAGCGCTTCGGGCAGGCCGTACCAGTGCTCCATCGAGCCGAGGCCCCACGTGGCGGACTGCAATGCATTGACGCGCGTGACGGCGAGCTGGGCGTGGTGCATGGCCGTGCCGAGGCCCTGCCGCTTCGCCTCGTCGAGGGCGGCCTTCATGATCTCCGGCGGCGCGCCGAAGAACTTGATGCCGTCCATGCCCTTCTCTTTCACGAAGCGCACCCATTCGCGGGCGTCTTCGGGCGTGACGATCGGGCGGTCCCACCCGGAGCCGAAGGCGGCATACGCCACGATGCGCGGCGCGGTGATCTCGTTCTTCGCGCTCTTCTCCCGGTGTTCGAGCGTCCAGTCGAGGCCGTTGCCGCTGCCGGGGTCGCGGATGGTGGTGACGCCGTGGCCCATCCACAGCTTGAAGACGTACTCGGCGGGCGTGCCCTGACGCGCCCCGCCGATGTGCGCGTGCATGTCGACGAAGCCGGGGAGGACGTACATGCCGTGGACGTCGAGCTCGCGGTCGCCGGCGGCGGGCCGGTCCTCCTCGCGGATGGGCACGCCGGGATTGCCGACGTTCTTGATTTCGACGATCCGGTTGCCTTCGACGACGATGTCCACGGGGCCGATGGGAGGCGCGCCGCTGCCGTCGATGAGCGTGCCGCCGCGGAGCACGAGGCGGTCGTAGGGACCGTCGCCCTCGGCGCGGGGCGGAGCGGGCGTAACCTGAGCGAGGACGATCCCGACGCCGAGCCACGCGAGGAGGCTCACGGCGAGCAGGCGCAGGGTAAGACGGGTGCGCATGATCTTGAGAGAGGTTGGGGAAAAGAACGGGTGGCAATGCGGTGCGCCCCAAACATAGGAAAAAATCGGCAGAGAGGCAGGCCGGTTTTTCGAGCCGGCCGGGCGGCGGCGTGTGGGAAAAGAAAACGCCCGGCGGCGAAGCGGACGAGGGGCGCTTTATCATGCCGCGGCTATGCAAGCAGTGAGGTTTGCCGCGAACACTTTTTACGCCGCCCGCCCGCTTCGCCGCCGGGCGCGAACGCGGAGGGGGTGGGATTCGAACCCACGATACCTTGCGGTATGCCGGTTTTCAAGACCGGTGCATTCGACCACTCTGCCACCCCTCCGAGTGCAGGCCGTCTACCGCCTGAGCCGCCGGACGTCGAGCGGAGATCGAAACGCCGGGCGCCGCGGCAGGTTTCGGAAAGGGCCGGCGCCGGGCCTCGCCGGAGGGGCCGCGCGCGAAAAAAAGCGCCCGGCCTTCCCACCGAGACCGGGCGCTTCCGCGTCGACCGGGCCTTCGGACGATGCCGAACCCCCGGGTTGCTTGCCGTCCCCCGCTCACCCGCAGCCGCTCGACGAGCCGCAGTTCGGGCAGGCATAGCACGCGCCGCTCCGCACGGTGATCGAGCCGCAGTTCGGGCACGGCGGGGCGTCGTCCTGGTTCTGGAACGACGACGTCGCATCGGCGGCGGGCGACGTCGGGTCGTCTTTCCGGTTGGCGCGTTCGGCGGCTTCGAGGAAAACCTCGACCGTGGACCCCACCAGCGCGTCGACCGGGCCTTTGCCTTCGTCGAAGAGGCTGATCTGCTTCTCGTCGGTGGCCGGGCCGCTGCGGCTGACGACGTCCGCAACGGCCTCGTTAGGGTTTACCGCATCCTCCTCGTTCACCTGCCCGAGAAACTTGAGCGAGAGATAGCGGAAGATGTAGTCCATGATCGACTTGGCGATCGGGATCTGCCGGTTGTTCGTGAAGCCGCTCGGCTCGAAGCGCATGTGGCTGAACTTGGCGCACATGTCTTCGAGCGGCACGCCGTATTGAAGCGCGAGCGAGATCGACGTGGCGAAGGCATCCATCAGCCCGGAGATCGTCGAGCCTTCTTTCGCCATCGTGATGAAGATCTCGCCCGGCATGTGCGTGTCCGGGTAGAGGCCGATGTGGAGGTAGCCCTCGTGCCCGGCGATGGAGAACTTGTGCGTGATCGAGGGCCGCTCGTCCGGCAGGCGCTTGCGCACCGTCTGATACACCACCTTCTCCACGATCTTCTCGACGATCTCCGGCTCGGCGCTCGCGGCCATGCCGTCGCCCGAGGCTTCGACCTCCTTGCCCTGCGTGTTGCCGCCCTTCGAGGTGGCCAGCGGCTGGCTCCGCTTCGAGTTCTCGCGGTAGATGGCCACGGCCTTCAGCCCGAGCTTCCACCCCTGCACGTACGCGTCGGCGATCTCCTCCACCGTGGTGGTCTCCGGCATATTGACCGTGTTGTGGTTGATGACCCCGTTGCCGATAAACGCATGATTGCCCGGCACCTGGAAATCGTAGACCTCTGCGATGCCGGAAGTGATGTCGCGCACCGGTACGAAATGCACGTCGCTCTCGACGATCTCGGCCAATTCCGGAAGCGGGTATTGCTGATAGAAGTCGGCGGTGGTTTTCCGGGAAACGTTCTGCGTTCGCTTATCGAACACGTTGCGCCACGCCTGCGTGTTGTGGTCGGCATAGACCGCCGCCTGCATGGCTTCACGGTAGCAAGGCACGATGTCCGACCAGGCGCCATCCGGCTTCTCCGCCAGCATCGCCACGGCATCGGCCAGGCTGCGGCGTTTGTGCGGCTCGTCGAGCGTAAACAGTGCGGCAAAGCGACAGACGTCGTGCCCGTGGAGGCAGAGTTGATGAAAGGTGCGGTCGTAAACCTTATTGTGCTTCCGAATGATGTTCGCCCGCAGGCCGAAATTGTTGAGGACGACCTGAAGCTGACGGATGAGAGCCTCAGACTTCAGGCAGATTGCGGTCATCCCATCCTTACGCCGCACAAAGCCGTCGAGCCAGAGCCCGCCGACGAAAGCCTGCACGGTCGCGCGGCTCGATTGGAGAACGGCCCAGGGCATCTCCTTCGTGCCGGCGTCTCCCCCGCATCCCAGCCAATCCAGCAGTTCGTACAGGCTTTTCGAAGCCACCACCAGGCTCTTCACGCCGTTGCGCGCATCGACGACGATCTTTCCTTCAAGGCCGAAGAGATCAAGCACGGCAGCCTGACAGCGTTCCAGCACGACGCGGTTGTTGTTCGTGATGCAGACCGTCCAGTTGCTGCGGTTCTTGTTGCCTTCGGCGATGTAGGCGCCGAGGAGCCAGCCCAGTTCAGGCGTTACCCGTGCCGGCACGCGCATCGATTTCTGACACCCGTAGAGGGGAGAAGGTCGGAACGTGATCTCCACGTCTTCCGATGCCCACAGGTCGGTTCCGAGACGAATGGCGACGTAATCTTCCGCGGTGATCTGACTGAGGTGCTTCCAGTCGTAGCCCGTCTCGTTCGCTACTTTCACGCGGTGATTCGGCGTCCCCTCGATCGTACGTCCATCGGCGAGGGTGAGTTTGATCGTCGGGCGCATCCCGCCGTAGTAGAAGAGGTCGGCCTTCTGCGGTTCGTCGATGGAGGCCAGTTTGAGATCCATCTTCCGAAAGCTGTCCGGCTTCTCGCCGCCGTAGAACTGCCCGATGGGGATGATCCCCTGCTCGGTGAGGATGAGCGTATCTCCGGTTACACACTTCGAAATGGCTCCCGAGATGAAAGGCTGGCAGGCCGCCATCATGCGGATGTGGCCCATGTGGTGGATCGAGCGCGTGCCCTTGAAGGGCTTGAAGGCGCAGTCGAAGACCGGGAGGTGCTCCTCGCGGAGGCCCGGCGCGCCCTCGATGGTGTCGTTGGCCTCGATGTATTCGAGGATGGCCGCGCGCTCGGCTTCGTCGTAGCCGAGGCGTTCGAGCGCCTCCGGCACCGTGCGGTTGACGATCTTGAGCAGCCCGTCCCCCTTACCCGCGAGGAGCTTGTATTTGACGAGCGCGATGTCCGGCTCGATGCCCGTCGTGTCGCAGTCCATCATGAAGGCGATGGTGCCGGTGGGCGCGAGCACGGTGGCCTGCGCGTTGCGGTAGCCGTGCCGCTCGCCGAGCGCCACCATCCGGTCGGCCGAGGCCTGCGCGGCTTCGCGGAGATAGGCCGGGCAACGCGCGTCGATGTCGGCGACGGCGGCGCGATGCATGCGCATCACTTCGAGGAACGGAGCGCGGTTCTTCTCATACCCGTCGAACGGGCCGATCTTCCGGTTGGCGGCGATCTCGGCGCTCCGGGCAAAAGCCTCGCAATGCTCGATCGCCATCACGGCGCCCGCCACGGCGCGACCCTCGTCGCTGTCGTACGGCAGTCCCATCGACATCAAAAGTGCGCCGAGGTTGGCGAAGCCGAGCCCGAGCGGCCGGTACGCATGGCTGTTTGCCGCAATGCTCGCCGACGGATACCCGGCGTTGTCGACGAGGATCTCCATCGCCGTGATGAAGACGCGGGCCGCCGCGCGGAACCGCTCGACGTCGAACGTGCCGTCTTCCTTCAGGAACTTGCGCAGGTTCAGCGAGGCCAGGTTGCACGCCGAGTTGTCCAAAAACATGTACTCGGAGCAGTTGTGGACGGCCACGCCGTTGGCGACGAAGTGGTCGGTCACCGGCTCGGTCAGGTCGTAGACCGGCTCCTCACCCAGCAGTTCGAGCGTGACGACCCGGTCGGTCATCGCGTCCCGATGGGTGGATGCGCGCTCGTTGAGGCGGCGCAGGGCTTCGGCCTTCGGGCTCTCGGGCATAAAGCCGATTTCATGCTCGAACCGAACGCGGCTGTCGCGGGTGATGCGCAGGCTGTGCATCTGCTCGACGGGGTGCTCCTTCAGCCCTCCCCGCCCGTCGGGGAGCAACGCGCGGTCGGTGAGGCGCCGGTTACGGTAGATCGTGCTCTTGATGCCGAAGCCGAGCAGGAGAAGCTGCACCTGGCGGAGGAGTTCCTCGCTGCCGGAGTCGAGGCCCACATACGGGCTCTTGTCGGTGGAATCGACTACCGTGCCGTCGGCGGTGAAGAGGCCGCGCATCAGGGCGGCGACGCTCTGCCGGTCGAGCCGGAGGGCGCGGTCGGTCAGCCGCTTGCCGGCGCTGCCCTGATCGAGCACGGCCCACGGCGCCGGGAGGTCGGCGACGGCTCGGGCCGCAGGAGCGACGGTGGCGCTCGCGGCACGCTCCGTCACCGTGACGCCGGCAAAGTGGGGGGGCCGTTCGAAACGGTTGGCGACCGCCGCTGCTTTTTCCGCGAGGGCCCACTCGGTGTCCTTGTCCATCGTCAGCGTTGCCGCATGCCCGGAAACACAGCCGTCGCCGAGCATGAGGCCGACGTATTCGGCTACGTCCGCTTCCAGCGTCTCGGCGCCGAAGCGCGGCGCGACGAGGCGGACAACGTCGTCCCGGGTCAATTCGCAGGCGGGTACGTCGCCCCGGTTCTCCGTCCAGACGCGGTGGTCGGCCGTGAGCCTGACTTCATAGCCGCTCTTTGTGCGCAGGCGATAGACCGGCTTGACGCCCGTCTCGATGACGCGGGTGGTGCGGTGCAGCTTGCCGTCGAGGCCGACGACCTTCGGCCTCTCGCCGAGCAGGCTGTCGATGCGGCGCGGACCGTCGGCGGTGGCCACCAGCGTGTCCCCCGTCACGCACGGGTTACTCGAGTTGATCGGCCCCGAGTTTTTGCACGTGTGCCACTTCTGGATGGTGTCCTCATACTGAAGGCCGGGGTCGCCGCAGATCCACGTGCCTTCGGCGATCTTTTCGAGCAGCGCAGCGGCGTCCACCTCTTCGACGGCGTCGCCGGTGAGCACGGCGCGGAGCGCATACGACGCCCGGTTGTCCGCCGCGTGCATGAACTCATCGGTGACGCGCACGGACTGGTTCACGTTCTGAAAAGCGACCGAGCCGTAGGCGGGACCGTTGAACGAGCCGTCGTAGCCCTGCTCAATGAGCGCCCACGCCTTCTTTTCCTCCCCTTGCTTGGCCTCGACGAACTCCAGGATGTCGGGGTGCCATACCTTCAGCGTCTGCATGATGGCGGCCCGCCGCGTCTTGCCCCCGCTCTTGATGGTGCCGCCGGTGGCGTCCTGCACGCGCATGAACGAGACCGGCCCCGACGGGATGCCGCCGCCGGAGAGCTTCTCGCGCGAGGAGCGCAGCTTCGACCAGTCCGCCCCCACCCCGGAGCCGTACTTGAACAGCCGGGCGCTCTCGCCCATGAGCTGCCAGATGTCGTCGATGGAGTCCTCGACGGAGATGATGAAACAGGCCGAAGCCTGCGGGCGCTCGTACGGGTCCACCTCGACGATCTTCTTCCGCTTGCGGTCCCACCCGTAGATCGTCTTTCCGCCGGTGTCGCGCACGCCGTACCGTTGGTGCAAACCCACGTTGAACCACACGGGGCTGTTGAAGGAGCCGTACTGGTTGACGCAAAGCCACGTCAACTCGTCGTAGAAGCGCTCGCCGTCGGCTTTCGTGGCGAAGTAATGCTGCTCGATGCCCCAGTCGGCGATGGTGCGCGTGACGCGGTGGATCAGTTGCCGGAGCGAATGCTCGCGCCCGCCCTTTGCCGGATCCTCGCCGGCGTGCGCGAGGTCGCCGTAAAAATATTTGCTGGCGACCACGTTCGTGGCGAGCCGGCTCCAACTCTTCGGAAACGAGACGCCTTTCTGTTCAAAGATCGCCTGGCCCGTGTGGTTTTTGATGACGGCGTCACGGGTTTCCCACGTCACGGAATCGAAGGGATCCGCGCCTTCGGCGGAGAAAACGCGCGAGATGGCGAGGCCGCCTTCGAGCTGCTCCGGCTCGGGCGTTTCGCTCTCGAACAAAGTGGTGTCGGTGGATGGGGAAGCAGGCATACAGAAACTCCGGATCGGTAACGGTGAAACAAATGTGAGCGGGCGGAAAGGGGGCTCTCGACCGGGCGCTAGTGGGTGGGACGCCGGGATCGGAAAAGAGCGGATGCGGCGCAACGGAGATGACGCACCCGTCACCATGAGAAAGCTCCACACACGACCCGTTTCACCAGGAAAAATAACGGCTTATTGCCCGCAGGCGATAAACCGTTCGAGAGACAATCGGGGCCGTGTGCTGTAATAATAAAACGGGTGAAGAGCCGTTATGCAAGCATTTTTTTTCCACAATTTGTTCTCGGCTCCGGGGCCTCTCCGCCGCGCTCGAAGGCCCGTGATGCGCCATTGAGAGGCTATGGATCCGTTATTGTCACCCGATCCGGGGAGACCGGGGAAGATGGGACGCCGGTTATCCACAGGAGGACTTCGATCAGACTCAATAACGGTTTTCCCGGAGGGTCAATAACGGCCCCCCGGCGCAACCCCCCCCGCCCCTCCGGCGAAACCGGAGCCCTCGTGCAAAGTTCATGGATAAAAACCGGGGCTGTTTTGTAGATTGTGTGTGTTGAACAGGTTCATGCAATCCCCCAACAACGAAGCCTTATAGAATGGATTTCAACGAACGGAGCGCTTATCCACATCCCGACGATTTTAAGGTGATGCGGCCCGAATACACGGAACTGGAAGACGGCTACTTTCAGGCGACCATCACGATTGCGCCGTTCAAGGTGACGGGCCGGAGCGTGACGAAGGCCGGCGCGCGGCGCGCGGCGATCTATGAGGCGGCGAAGACCTACCGCTCATACCACCCCTCGTATCGCATCGAAAGCCCGTATCCGGACGAGTTCGTCGATCAGGAGGGCATGCACTGGCGGCGCGTCTCTCCGATGCAGCGCGAGAAGCTCGGCGACTACGTGTTCGTCGATGAAGAGGGCGAAGAGGATTACGCCGACATTGAGACGATGCTGATGTGGGACGTGCGGCCCGCGCCGGTGGAAGAGGAGACCGAATAACGCGCCGTGCGACATACGATTTCGAAGCGCCTCGGGGAGCATCTCCGGGGCGCTTTCTTTATGTTCGGGGGGAGTATGTTTCACCCGGAAAATCCCGTCGCGGCGACGGGGGAGACGCCGATGTCCGTTTCGGATACGCCCCGGACGGCCCGCCTGCGGGCAAGGGCCGAGGCGGCTCGCTTGCCGCTCGCGGCGGTGATGGCCCGCGCGCTCGCCCGCGCGTCGGAGCGCCGCACGCTGCTCGCCGTGTGCCCGAACTCGGACGCCGTCGTGCGCGCCGCCCTCCGCGCCGCCCGCGAGGCCGACGCCCCCCTCTTCCTCGCCGCCACGCTCAATCAGGTGGACCGCGACGGCGGGTATACGGGATGGACCCCGGCGGCGCTCGCAGCCTTCGTGCGCGCCGAAAGCGCCCGCCTGGGCCTCGACGCGCCGGTGATCCTCGGCCTCGACCACGGCGGGCCGTGGAAGAAAGACGCCCACCGCACCGAAGGGCTCGACTACGAACGCACCTTCGCCGAGGTGACCCGCACCCTCGAAGCATGCCTCGACGCCGGCTACGGCCTCCTCCACCTCGACGCCACGACGGACCCGCGTCACCCGCGCGGCGTCCCCGTGACGGTGATGGCGGAACGGACGACGGCGCTCATGCGGCACGCCGAGGCATACCGGCGGCAAAAGGGGCTTCCGCCGCCGGCGTATGAAACCGGGACGGAGGAGACGGGCGGCGGTCCCGAGGCCGAACGGCGCTTCGCGGCGTTCCTCGACGCGCTCGCCGGAGCGCTCGACGCGGCCGCGCTCCCGCGCCCGACCTTCGTCGTCGGCGACGTGGGCGTGGCGCTCGACGCCGCCCGCTTCGACGCCGCCCGCGCCCGGCGGATGGCGACCCGCGCCCGCGCCTTCGGGGCGCTCCTCAAAGGCCATTACACCGACGCCGTCGAAGACCTCGTCGCCTATCCGCTCGCGGGCGTCGGCGGCGCGAACGTCGGGCCGGGGCTGGCCGCCGTCGAGTATGCGGCGCTCATGGACCTCGTCGCGCTCGAACGGCGGCTCGGGCACGACGCGGGCTTCGCCGAGACGCTCCGCCGCGCCGTCATCGCGAGCGGACGGTGGAAGAAGTGGCTCCGCGCGGACGAGACGGGCCGCCCCTTCGACGCCCTCGCGCCCGAGCGGCAGGCGTGGCTCGTCGAGACGGGCAGCCGGTACGTGTGGACGCATCCGGACGTGGCCGAAGCGCGGCGGCGGCTGTATCGAAACGTGCGCCCCCTCCGCGACGCCGACGCCTTCGTCGTCTGGCGCATCGAAGAAGCCGTCCTCCGGTACGTCCACGCCTTCCACCTCGCCGGTTTCACCGATCGCCTCGTCGAGGTCTTCGAAGCCCCATGATGGCGGGCATCCCCGCGCAGAGCATGAGAACGAGCGTTTCGAGAAGGAGGTCGCCATCCTTCAAACGACCGCCCGTAGGGGCGACCGGCCGGTCGCCCTATGCGTCACACCGGGCACGCCGTCCGGCATCGTGCGCCGAGGAGCGTCGCGAGACGGCTTCGCCTTTTCGCCACGACACGGCCTATATTGAATCCGGAAACCCGAAATTGAATCCGGAAACCCGAACCTCGAAAATCCCCGGTCCCGCGCGATGTGCGATACCCAGGTGCTCCGGAAAGGCGGGCTGACCTTTTTTGCCAAAAACAGCGACCGCGAGCCGGGTGAGCCGCAGTTTGTGGCGCGCCTGCCGCCGGCGCACGGCGATCCGGCCCCGACGATCCGCGCGACGCACGTCGTCATCCCGCAGACGGCGAACCGGCATGGCGTGCTGCTGAGCGTGCCCTACGGCATCTGGGGCGCGGAGATGGGCGTCAACGACCGGGGCGTCGTCATCGGGAACGAGGCGGTCTTCACGAACGTGCACGACCCCACGCCCGGCCTCCTCGGCATGGACCTCGTGCGCCTCGGTCTCGAACGCGGCGACACGGCCCGGCATGCCCTCCACGTCATCACCGAGCACCTCGAACGCTATGGACAGGGCGGCCCCGCCGGCTTCCGCGACCGCTCGTTCTCGTACGACAACTCCTTTCTCATTGCCGACCCCTCCGAAGCATGGGTGCTCGAAACCGCCGGGCGTGTGTGGGCGGCCCGCCGCGTCGGGGCCCACGCGGCGATCTCGAACCGCCTCACGATACGAACGGAGTTCGACCTCCACGCGGACGGCCTCCACGCCTTCGCCCGGAAGCGCGGACGCTTCGACGGACGCGGCGACCTCGACTTCGCGGCGGCGTTTCAGGCGCGCTTCCTGACGTATTTCAGCCGTTCGCGAGAGCGTCTCGCCACGAGTCGCGCATGCCTCCGGAGCGCCGCCGCGCGCCCGTCCGTCGCCCTTGCCGACGTGCTCGCGCATCTCCGCGCCCATGCCCGGCCGGACCATCACCCCCGGACGGGCTCGAACGCCGACGTGTGCATGCACGCCGCAGGCTTCATCCGCCGGAGCCAGACCACCGCTTCGATGGCGGCGCGGCTCGGCGGCGCGTCGGACGTGGTCTGTTTCACCGGCACGTCCGCGCCGTGTCTCTCGCTGTTCAAGCCGGTGAGCTTCTCCGCCCCCTCGTTCGTGTTCACCGACCCCGGCGCAAACCCCGCGGAGAGCCTGTGGCGTCGCCGCGAGCGGGGACATCGCCACCTCGTGCTTGCCGATCCCGACGCCCGCGCCGCCTTCCGCGCCGACCGCGACGCCGCCGAACGCGCGCTCCTGGCCCCCTTCGACGACCCCGCCCGCCCCCTCACCGACGCGGACCATCGCGCCGCCGACGCCAAAGCCCGCGCGTGGGAGGAGCGGTGGATCGCCCGTTTCGAGAAGGAACCGTTTCGCTATCGCCCCTTCGATCCGTATCACCACTATTGGCGGCGGCTCAACCGCATGGACGGCTTCGCGTGAGCGGGGGGTCAGTTCCACGCGAGGTCCACGTACACGGGCAGGTGGTCGGAGATGCGGCGGGCCTCGCGGAGCGTCGAAAACTGCTCGGTGAAGTCGATCACGCCCACTTCTTCCACGCGGAGCGGCCCGGTTTCGTAAAAAATATTGTCGTATTCGTTGGCGAGGTGCTCACCGTCTTTCCGTTTCATTTTGACGCTCGTCTTTTGCCCGACGAGGGCGGGGGCGAGGCCTTCGGCCTTGAGCGCGTCGAAGGCGCTGCTTGCCTGGGAGAGGTTGAAGTCGCCCGCGATGACGAGGTCGTCGTCGGGATAGCGTTCGTGGAGGCGTTCGAGGAGGCGGATCTCGCGGGCGGGTTTCTTCGAGGTGGGCACGGCGTGGAAGCTCGCGACGAGGAGCTGCCGGTCGCCGACCTCGAAGCGGGCGAGGAACGGCTCGCGGTCGATGGGGCGGGAGAGCGAGGGTTCGAGCCATCCGTGGCCGAGCAGCCGCACGCGGTCGGCGTTCCACACGTACGCGTACCGCTCGGAGCCGTCGCCGCTCGTGGGGTCGCTGAGCGCGTAGTCCCACCGCCCGCCCAGGCGGTGGAGCGCCTCGACGAGGCGGCGAACGGCGCGCTCGCCCTCCCGGCTCACCGAGACCTCCTGTATGGCGACGAGATCGAAGTCCCGGAGCCGTTCCGCGATGAAGGCCATCTCCTGGTCGTCCTTCGAGCGGCCGAAGTTGTACAGGTTCCACGTCACGAACTCCACCCGCGCCTCGGCTTCGGGCGGCGTCTCGGCGGGCTTCCGGTCATACGTGAGGATGAAGTACGCCGCGACCACGGCGGCGACGAGGATGAGGACGATGAGAACCGTCCGAAGGGTCCGGCTTTTCCGGGGCTGTGGTTCCATGGGGCGAAGGGAAAGGCGGGTGACGGGAAGAAGGTACGAAAAGCCGTCGAAAGTGCGCCCTCAGAAGAGCGCGACGACCAGGGTGGCGAGCGCCGCCGCGCCGATGAGCGCGAGCGCGCCGACGAGGGCGGCGAGCACGACGAGGAGCGTCCACGGGTTGAGCAGACGCCACAGGGCGGCATATTCGAGAAGCATGGCCTTGCTCTCGAGCGCGAGGCGGCGGAGGTCGAGGAGGCCCTTGACGAGCGCCCACGGACGCCGCCACCCCCGCGCCTCGGAGACGGGGAGGGCGGCTTCGTACACGGTGGCGGCATGGCCGGAACCTGCGTCGAGCGCGTCGGAGAGGCGGCGCGGGAGGTCGAGGAACCGCCGGAGGCCGAGGTCGAAGAGCAGGAGCACGACGCCCGGAAAGAGCGCCGCCGCGAGGGCCGCCCCGGCGAGCGCCCACGCCCACCACGCGCGGAAGGCGAACGGGTAAGCCGCGAGCGCCCACAGCCACGCGCCGGAGACGAGCGCCGCCACGGCCAGCCCCCGCACTTTTCCGGCAAGCCCCTCCGCTCCCCGCACCACCGCCGCGACAGCGTCCGGCAGTTGGGCGCGCTCCGGCGGCGCAGGCGTTTTCGGGGAGGCGGGTTCCATGGATGCTCGGAAGAGGGCACGGGGGGTGGGATTGCGAAAAAGCCGCGCGGGCTCCACCTTTGATGATACGAAATCGTGAGGAATGACGGACAGGGCCGATGATTCGCTGGGCGGTGACGGCGCGAGTCCGCTCACAGACGTTCCCGTCACGGGGACGTATCCGGGAGACCCCGTGACCGAAGCCTGTTGGAGCATGGAGAACGTGGAACCGACGGGGGAGGCGCCCGGCGCGCCTTTGGAGACGATCAGAAGATGTTCCTCTTTGCCGGGCCGTTCCCGATGCAGCCGGGTGACGAACAGGTGATCCGTTTCGGGATTCCGTGGGCGCAGGGCACGGACCGCCTCGACGACGACCCCGTACAGCGCGCCCGCTCCGGTGCGCGTGCGTTAGCGCCCCTCCTCCGCCCCGGCGAGGATCTCGTCCTTGATGCGCATGAGGTATTCGAAGGCGGCGTCGTGCTCGTTCGGGATGAGGCCTTCGAGGATGGCCTCGCGGACGGCTTCCTTCAGCCGCCCCACCACCGGCCCCGGCTTCAGCCCGAGCGTCTCCATGATCTCGCGGCCGTCCACCGGAGGCTGGAAGTTGCGGAGCCGGTCCTTCTCCTCCACCTCGGCCATCTTCTGCTCCACCTCGTCGAAGGCGCGGAGGTAGCGGCGCACCCGGCGCGGGTTCTTCGACGTGATGTCCGCGCGGACGAGCGTCATCAGGTCGTCGATGAGCTCGCCCGCGTCGAAGAGGAGGCGGCGCACGGCGGAGTCGGTCACGTGCTCGTCCACGAGGGCGACGGGGCGGTGGTGGAGCCGGACGAGCTTTTGCACGTAGCGCATCCGCTCGTCGGACGGCAGCCGGAGGCGTCGGAAGAGCTTCGGGATCATGCGCGCGCCGCGGATCTCGTGCCCGTGAAACGTCCACCCGACGCCTTCCTCGAAACGTTTCGTCTTCGGCTTCGCGATGTCGTGGAGGAGCGCCGCCCACCGGAGCCACAGCGTCTCCTCGCACGGGCGGTCCCCGGTGAGCCGCACGAGGTTGTCGAGCACTTGAAGCGTGTGGTAGAAGTTGTCCTTGTGGCGGTGTCCCTCGATGGTCTCGACGCCTTTGAGGGCCGCGAGTTCGGGGAAGAAATGCCGGAGCAGGCCCGCCTCGAAGAGCACGCGCCACCCGACCGAAGGGCGCGGGGCGCACATGATCTTCTGCAGCTCGTCGGTGATGCGCTCCTGGCTGACGATGCGGATACGGTGCGCCTTCTTCTGCATGGCCGCGAACGTGGCGGGGTGGATGCGAAAGCCGAGCTGTGCGGCGAACCGCGCGGCCCGGACCATGCGGAGCGGGTCGTCCTCGAAGGTCCGGAGCGGGTCGAGCGGGGTGCGGAGGATCTTCCGTTCGAGGTCGCGGCGCCCGGCCCCCTCGGGGTCGATGAGCTCGCCGAAGCGCTCGGGCGCGAGGTGGAGGGCCATGGCGTTGACCGTGAAGTCGCGGCGGCGGAGGTCGTCTTCGAGCGTGCCGTCCTCGACGATGGGCTTGCGCGAGTCGGCGCGATAGCTCTCCTTGCGCGCGGCGACGAACTCGAGCACGAGCGCCCGCCCGCCGGGCAACGCGCCGGGCAGACGGATGGCGGCGGTGCCGAAGTTGGGATAGACGTGGGCCGTCCGCCCGCCGAGCGCTTCCGCGACGGCCTCGGCGAGCCGGATGCCCGTGCCGCGCCCGACGGTGACGAAGTCGATGTCGGTGGTCTCCCGGCCGAGGAGCGCGTCGCGGACGACCCCGCCGACGGCATATGCCTCGATGCCTTCGCGCACGGCCACTTCCCCGACCCGGCGAAGGATCGGCTCGTACGGCTGATCTTTGAGTTTCGAAGAAAGGTTCATCGGGAAAAGGGGCCGAGCAAGGGCGGCGGGTTCACCGGAGCCGTTCCATGAGCCGTTCGACGAGGCGCATCGTGTGGAGGCCGTCGAGGAGGGTCACGGGAGGCGGGCGTTGCTCGGCAAGGGCGGTGAGGAAGGCGTCGGTCTCCATCGCTTCGGGCGAGAGGGAGGCGGGGCTTTCCAACGCTCCGGACGTCCCGGCGTTCTCCGCCCCTTCGCCGGCCGCTTCACGGAGGTCGAACGTATGGTGGAGGTCGCCGCCTGCGACGTACACCGTGGCGCGGTGGTCGAGGGGGAAGCGCCCGAGGCAGACCTGCGCGAGGGCGCCGTTGTGGAACCGGAGCGTGAAGGCGACGGCTTCGGGGCGGGCGCCGACGCCGCGCACGGCCTCGGCGTCGATGCGCTGGGCGCTGCCGCTTCGCGCGAGGGCCGCGCACAGGTCCACCGCGTCGGCGAGGCGGTGGGGCCACGGTCTCGGATCGGCCTCGCCGACGCGCACGGTGAGCGCGATCACGGAGGGCTGCCACCCCGACGGCAGCGCCGCGAAGAGCGGGTGGAACCGGAGGGGACGGCTCACGCCCACCTCGACGCCGGCCTCCTCCGCCAGATGCAGCATGGCCTCGCATTCTCGGATGGAGGTGGCGGGCGGCCATTCGAGGAAAGCGTGCGCGCCCCGCTTCGCCGCCGCCTCGGCCATGCGGAAATGCGCGCCGGTGGGCACGGTGATGAAGACCGCCTCGGTCTGGTCGAGGAAGGCGTCGAGGCCGGGCGGGGCGAGGTCGTCGGGAAGGGCGGCGAAGAAGCCGGCGAACGTCGTGCCGGGCCGCGCGCGGAGGAACCGCGCCCGCCGCTCCGCCCGCTCGCCCGTGCCGATGACTCCGACGCGCATCGTGGATCGCTGGTCTGATGAAAGGAAAGGCGGACGCTCCGGACGTTCGCCCGCCGCCCGAAAGATAGCATACGCAGGCGAGGGATGCTTCCGGGAGGGCATGCGGTGTTCGCCGTCGAAGGGCTCCCGGTCGCTCGCCGTCGAAGCTTTTCATCCCACCCCCCAACCCCCATACAATCCCCCGAAAAGAGACTCCCCGCGCTCGTCTTGCGGCTTCCGCTTCCCACCACGGGGCGCCCCTCGACGCCGCCCGGTCTCAATTTTGTCACAGAGTTTCTGCGCGGCGACAGCATGAGACGGGTTTTCTTCTTTATAATACGGCGGCTCTTCGCGCGTCCGGTCGCGCGTTGCAGGGAGGGTCGCATCGTCTCAACGAAGAGGAAGCCGAAGTTCCATGAAACGCTTGCCCCAAAAACGATGGCCTCACGCCCGGCGCGACCGCCAGGCTCAGAGAAACATCCAGGTCTTGATGCGTTATCTGGCCATTGTGGTGGTGGTGGTGCTGGTTTTCACTCAGCTCTTCCACGTGCTCATGGAGCACTTCGAGGGGCGGACGTACTCGTGGATCACGGGGCTGTACTGGACACTCACCGTGATGACCACCCTTGGCTTTGGGGACATCACCTTCACCAGCGACATCGGGCGCATTTTCTCGATCGTCGTGCTCAATACGGGCATTCTCCTGCTTTTTCTCGTGCTCCCGTTCGTCTTCATCCGCATCGGGCCGTGGCTGGAGGCGCGCTTCCGCATGACCGCGCCTACGTATGCGCCTCCGGGCGCCTCCGGGCACGTCGTCCTTTGCGCCTACGACCCCATCGCTCCGGGGCTGATCCAGCGGCTCGAGCGGGAGGAGATCCCCTACTTCATCCTCGAAGGGGACGAGGCGCGGGCGTCGGAGCTCTATACGCGGGGACTCTCGGTGATCCGGGGCGCAGTGGATCGGAAAGAGACGTACGAGGCGGTGCGGGCGCATCGGGCCCGCATGGTGTTCGCCAACAGGTCGGACATCATTAACACGAACATCATCCTGACGGTCCACGAGGTCGCGCCGGAGACGCAGGTCGTGGCGCTCGCCGATCAGGAGCACGCCATCGACGTGCTCGAACTGAGCGGGGCGATGAAGGTGTTGCCGCTCAAGCGTTGGCTGGGCGAACAGCTCGCCAACCGGGTCAACGCGATGCACGCCGAGGCGCACGCCATCGGGCGGTACGAAGACCTGCTCATCGCCGAGTTCCCGCTTCACCGCACGCCCCTGGCGGGAAAGACGATCCGCGAGACGCGCCTCCGCGAGCACACCGGCGTGAGCATCGTCGGGGTGTGGGAGCGCGGCGAACTGCTTCCGGCGCACCCCGACTACCGGCTCTCCGAGACGACCGTCGCCGTCATCGTGGGCGCCGAGCAGCAACTCGAAGAACTGAACAACCTGCTCGTCATCTACGACTTCAACCCGAACCCGGTGCTCGTCATCGGGGGCGGGGTCGTGGGCAAGGCGGCCATTCGGGCGCTGGGGCGCAAGGGAGCGCCGGTCCATCTCGTCGAGCGGGATCCGGTCGTGTGCTCGCGGTACGGAGAGCAGTGCAAAGCCGTCTTCATCGGAGATGCCGCGGATTACGACCTGCTTCATGAGGCCGGGATCATGGAGGCGCCTTCGGTGCTCTTGAGCACGAACGACGACGCGATGAACATCTACCTGGCCTCGTATTGCCGGCACCTGAACCCGGAGCTTCGCATCGTCAGCCGCGTCACGTACGAGCGGAACGTGGAAGCCCTCCACCGCGCCGGGGCGGACTTCGTGCTGAGCTACCATACCCTCGGGGTCGATGCCGTCTTTTCGATCATCAAGAACCGCGAACTCATCGTGATCGGGGAGCGCGTCGATCTGTTTTCGGTCCCCCTGCCGAAATCCCTGGCCGGAAAGACGATCGCCGAAAGCGGCATCGGAGCGAAGACGGGGCTGAACGTGATCGCCGTGCGGGAAGACGGAAAAGTCATCACGCATGTGTCCCCCTCGACCCGCCTCATGCCGGGCATGGAACTGATCATGATCGGGGACCATAAGCAGCGCGAGCTTTTTTCGGAGATCTATGGCGACCGTTGAAGCCCCGTCGCGGTTGCCTCGAACGCCGAGCACGTGCAGGCTTTCTCCGCGCCGTGAACCGTCCCTCTCCAACCCCACGTTCATGATGTCCGTCCTTCGCGCCTGTATCCGCCGTTTTGCCTGGCTTCCGGTCTTTGCCGGCTTCGCGGCGGGCCTCGCAGCGGGGCAGCCCGTCCCGCCCCTGAAGCAGATCGCCTTCACCCTCGTGCTCGAAGGGGGGACGGTGTACGACGGCCTCGGCAACCCGCCCGTCGTGGCGGACGTCGGCTTCGTCGGCGATCACATCGGCGCGGTGGGTGATCTCTCGGACAAGAAGGCGGCCCTTCGCCTCGACGTGCGCGGGCTGGCCGTCGTGCCCGGCTTCATCGACATCCACAGCCATGCTTCGAGCACGACGCCGGAGACGAGCGGCATCTTCGCCCGCCCGCTCGCGGAGAACTACCTCCGGCAGGGCGTGACGACGGTCTTCGGCGGGCAGGACGGCGCCTCGCCGCTCCCGCTCGGGCCGTACCTCGACCGCCTCGAAGCCGCCCGCGCGGCGATCAACTTCGGCGCGTTCGTGGGGCACGGCTCGATCCGCGCGGCGGTCGTCGGCGAGGAGGATCGCGCGCCGACCGCCGAGGAGCTCGCCCGCATGGAGGCGATGGTCGCGCGCGCCATGGAGGAGGGCGCCTTCGGGTTGTCCTCGGGCCTCGAATACACGCCCGGCGCATTCGCCGAGACGGACGAACTGATCGCGTTGGCGCGCGTGGCGGCGCGGCGCGGCGGTCTGTACATCAGCCACATCCGCGACGAGGGCGGGCGGCTGCTCGAAAGTGTGGCCGAGGTGATCCGCGTCGGTGAGGAGGCCGGGCTGCCCGCGCAGGTGACGCACCACAAGGTCATCGGGAAGCATCGGTGGGGGATGAGCGCCGCCTCGCTCCGGCTCATCGACGAGGCCCGCGCGCGGGGCGTGGACGTGTCGAGCGATCAGTATCCGTACACGGCCTCGAGCACGGGGCTGACGATCCTCTTCCCCGCCTGGAGCAAGGACGGCGGCACGGAGGCGCTCCTCGCCCGCCTCGCCGACCCGGAGACGCGCGCCCGCATCAAGGCGGACATCGTGAAACACCTCGACGAGGAGCGCGGCGGCGACCCGGCCACGGTGGTGGCGGCGAACTGCCCGTGGGACGCCTCGCTCAACGGCAAGAGCCTCGCCGACCTCCTCGCCGATCGCGGCCGGCCCGTGACGCTCGAAAACGCCGCCGACGTGGCGATGGAGCTTCAGGAGAAGGGCGGCTGTCAGGGCGTCTTCCATTCGATGTCGGAGGAGGACGTGCGGCGCATCATGCGGCATCCGTACACGATGATCTCGTCCGACGGCGGCATCCCCGCGCCGGGGGCGGGCGTGCCGCACCCGCGCAATTACGGCGCCTTCGCCCGCGTGCTCGCCCGCTACGTGCGCGAGGAGCACGTGCTCTCGTTCGAAGAAGCCGTGCGTAAGATGACGAGCCTCCCGGCATGGCGCCTCGGGCTGACCGACCGGGGCGTGCTCCGCAAAGGCGCCTTCGCCGACGTGACCGTGCTCGATCCCGCCGCCGTCGCCGACCATGCCACGTTCACCGACCCGCATCAATATGCGACGGGCGTCGTCTACGTCTTCGTCAACGGCCGTGTGGTCTTCCGGAACGACGCCCCGACGGGCCTCCGCCCCGGGCGCGTGCTTCGCCATCGGTGAGAGCACGACGGCCCGTTCAAACGCCCCCTGTTCAAACGCCCCTTCCTCATGCCGGAAGTCCAGATTTTCCACAACCCCCGATGCGGCAAGAGCCGCGCGGCGCTGAAGGCGCTCGAAGCGCGCGGCGTCGAAGCCGAGGTGATCGCCTACCTGAAGGAGCCGCCTTCGCCCGAGGCGCTCGACGCCCTTTGCCGGAAGCTCGACCTCCCGCCGCAGGCCCTCATCCGCACCGGCGAGCGGCGCTTCCGGGAACTCGGCCTCCGCCTCGACGACGACCGCAGCCGCGACGAATGGCTCCGCCTCCTGTCCGAGAACCCGATCCTCATCGAACGGCCCATCGTCGTCTCCGGCGACCGCGCCGTCATCGGGCGGCCCCTCGAAAACGTGCTCGCCCTCCTCGACGAAACGCTTTAAACCGCGCTTGCTTCCTCATGCCGAAACGCCTGCTTTACCTCGAAGGATGGGCCGTTTTTGCGCTCGCCACCGCCGCCTATTTTCATCTCGGAGGCGGGTGGTTCCTCTTCGTGGCGCTTTTTCTGGCCCCCGATCTGTTTATGGCAGGCTACCTCGTCGGTCCGCGTGCGGGGGGCATTCTCTATAACCTCGCGCACACGTACGTTTTCCCCGTGGCGAGGCTCGTCTGGGGAACGGCTTTCGGTTCCGGCATCCTCACGCCGATCGCGCTGATCTGGCTCGCGCACATCGGACTGGATCGGGGGATCGGCTATGGGCTGAAATATGGGACGGCCTTCAAGGATACGCACCTGAGCCGGGTGTGAGGCCGCTCGCCCGAGGATGAAAGCCC
>JALSSK010000021.1 GCA_026984335.1 Rhodothermales bacterium | reverse complement strand
ACGGAGCGAAAAGGCGGCGTCTTCGAAGGCCGGGTCCATCTCGTCGAAAGAGAAATAACCGACCGATCCGCCATTGCGGGCCAGCGTCGTGTCCGCGAAGATCTCTGCGGCCAGCGCTTCGAAGGAGGCGCCGCGCCGGAGCCGGGCCGCCAGCGTGTCGGCCTCGGCGCGGGTGCGGGCAAAGAGGTGCCGCGCCTTCACCTGCGTGTTGATTCGGACGAACATTTCGGCGAGCTCCTCGTCCGTGACGCGGACCGTGTCGAAGAGCACGCGGTCGGCGAAGGCTTCGAGGAGCAGCTTGCGGCGCGCCTTTTCCTCATAAAAACGATAGGCTTCCTCCCGCTCGATGCCCGCATCCCTCGCTTCCCGCACGACGAGCGCGGTGGCGATGAGGCGCTGGAGAAAACCGTCGCGCAGGCGAGGCGTGTCGCGGAGCCCCACGCGCGTAAGGTAGCCGGTGTACTGCGTGCGAAAGGCGTCGGTCGAGACGTCCGTCCCCGCCACGGTCACGAGCGGCGTCCCGGGCGTCTGCGCACGGCCGCACCCGGCCGAGACGACCGCGCCGATGAAGAGAAAGCATATGGAGACGAAGCGCCGCATAGCCTACGTGTTCGAGGGGTGTCCGGTGGACTCGGTGTGGTTGTCGGAATCGGTGTGGTTGGCGCCCGCGCCTTCCGCCCGGCAGGTGCTCCGAATGACGAGGCGAGGCGAGAAGACGGTGTGCGAGACGGGTCGATCCGGGTCTTCGAGCCGCGCCAGGAGCTTCTCGATGGCGAGCTTGCCCATCTCGTACATGGGCTGCCGGAGGGTCGTCAGGCCGATGTACCGGCTCACCACGATGTCGTCGAAGCCGATGACGCCGAGGTCTTCCGGGACACGCAGCCCGGCTTCCCGGAGCGCCCGCAAGACGCCGAGCGCCTGAATGTCGGAGGCGGCAAAGACGGCGTCCGGCGACACCTCCCGGCTCAGAAGCGTCTTCATGCCCTCATAGCCGGCCTCTTCGACGAAGCCGTACGGCTTGCGGTCGCTCGCGGCGATGAGCGCGGGATCCACCGCGCGCCCGGCCTCCCGAAGCGCGCGCTCGTAGCCCTCGCGACGTTGCGCGGCCGGCGGCGGCTCCGGATCGACGGTGAGGTGGGCAATGCGGGCATAGCCGAGGTCGATGAGGTGGCGCGTGGCCATGTATCCGCCTTTCACGTTGTCCACCGCCACCGAGTCGAAGTCCGGGTCGGCGGCATCGACGAGGATCACCGCCAGACGGGCGTTGTTGAGGCGTTCCCGGTAGACGTCCGAAAGCGGCGTCGAGAGCAGAAGCAGGCCGTCGGCGCGGCCTTTCTGGATGGCCCGTTCGAGCTGGCTGTCGACCTCCTGGGGCGAAGGCGCGGCATACAGGATGAGGTCGAACGCGCTGTCGGCCACCGCATCCTGCATGCCCCGGATGATCTCCATGTAGAAGAAGTTCGACAACACGGGGATGACCGCGGCTATGAGGTGCGTCTTCTGCCGGGCCAGACTTTGCGCCGAGACGTGGGGCTGATACCCGAGTTCGCGCGCCACGGCCATCACGCGCCCGCGCGTCTTCTCCGATACACGGGCGTGCTTGTTGAACACCCGCGAAACCGTGGCGATGGACACACCGGCCTTTTCCGCGATATCGTAGATGGTTACACCCAAGAATCCACCCGCCATGTAAGCGCTTACAACGAATGCTTCCGATAGTAATAAAAGTTTAATCTTGCGTCAAGCGCTTTCTTCATCCCTCCTGCGTTTTACCAAACAAAATGCATGAAACAACCATGAAAGCCCCGGCGTCTTCCTCCGGCGGCATTCGTCCGGCGTCTCCCTTTCCCTTGTTTCCATGCCTCTTGCTTTCGACGTGGTCTTCGGCCTGACGGGCGACGTGCGCCGCAACGCGCGCGCGCTCAAGCAGTTGCGTGCGCTCTCCGGCCTTGGCGCGCGCACGCTCGTGCTCTCCCTCGGCCCCGAAGCCGGAGAGACGCCTCTCGAAGCGGGGCTGCACGTGCGCGTCCTTCCCGCCCCATCGGGTGGAGGCCCGCCCTTTTTCGCGCGCGTGCACCGTCGCTTTCACCGGGCGGCTGCGGCCGTCCCCGCGAAGGTCTACCACGCCTCCGACCTCTATACGCTTCCGGCCCTGGCCGCCGCCGCCCGGCGGCACGGCGGACGCCTCGTCTACGACGCCCGCGAGCGCTACCCGCACGTCGCGGCGACCGCCGGCCGGCCGTGGGTGCGGCGCTTCTGGCAAGGCGTCGAAGCCCGCCACGTGCGCCGCGCCGACGCCGTCTTCACCGTGAGCGAGGCCATCGCCGGGCACATGGCCCGGGCCTACGACATCCCCCCGCCGCGCGTGCTCCCGAACGTCCCGCCCCTCCAAAACGTGCGCCCGGCCGGCCTTCTCCGTGAAAAAGCGGGCCTGGCGCCCGACGCCTTCGTCGTGCTTCATCAGGGGCAAATGCGCAAGGATCGAGGATGCGACCTCCTCGTCGCGGCGATGCGGGAGGTCCCCGGCGCGGCGCTCGTCTTCCTCGGCTACGGGCCTTTCCGCCCCGCGCTCGTCGCCCTCACCGACCGCCTCGACCTCGGCGACCGCGTCCGCTTCGTCGACGCGGTGCCGCCCGACGCGCTCCTCCCGCTGACCGCCGACGCCGACGTGGGCGTGACGCTTCTCGAAGACACGTGCCTCAACCACCGTTTCGCCCTCCCGAACAAGCTCTTCGAGTACCTCATGGCGGGCGTGCCCGTGCTCGCCGCCGACCTGCCCGAGATCCGTCGCGTCGTCGCCGGGCACGACGTGGGCCGCCTCGTCGATCCGGCGGCGCCGGGCGCGCTCGCCGCCGCGCTCCGGCACGTCGTCGCCGACGCCGAAGCCCGCGCCCGCTGGCGCGCCAACGCCCCGCGCGTGTTCGAAACTTTTAGCTGGGAGAAGGCATCTCAGCCCTTCACACGTCTCTACCGCGACTGGCTCTCCGCATAAGCGCTCCCATGAACGCCCTTCCTTCCCACCGGCCGATCCCGGCCCGCGTGCTCCCGCTCCTGCTCGCGTGTCTGATGGGGACCGTCGCGCCGACGAACGTCCTCGCACAGGCCCTCGAATGGCGCTCGTTCCCGGAAGCCGTCGCCGCCGCGCGGAAAAGCGGGAAAGCGATCCTCGTCGACGTGTATGCCCCGTGGTGCGGCTGGTGCCGCAAGATGCAAACCGAAGTCTATACCCTCCCCGAACTGCGCGACTATCTCCACGAGCATTTCGAAATCGCCCGGCTGAACCTCGAAGAGTACGGCGACACCGTCACGTTCAAAGGCTATACGCTCACCTCGGCCGAACTGGCGATGGGACTGGGCGCTTCCTCGACGCCCACGACGGTCTTCCTCGAACCCGACGGCGCCTACATCACGCGGCTGCCCGGCTTCCACGAGGGCGACGTGTTCCTGCAGGTGCTCCGCTTCATCGGAACGGGCGCCTATCATCGTCTGACGTACGAGGAGTTTCTGGCGAAGGAACGCGACCCGTGAGGCCGTCTCCCGAAGACGAGAGATGAACGACGGGCGGGGCGTCTTCCAGCGCCGATAAGGCGACATACAACCGGCGCACGGCATAGCGCTTCCCCGAAAGGTCGGGATGGACCGGACGAGGCTCGCACGCCAGCATACGATCCAGCGCCAGCTGCCAGAGCGCCGCGCCTTTGAGAAGGAGCGTGAACTCGCCTCCGTTCCGGAAATACAGCGTGATTCCGCGCCGCTCCTTTCGCCCCGGATGCCACGTCACTCCCGCCAGCTCGTCGAGCCGGATGCGACGGCGATACCAACCCCGGCGACGCCATCCGGTGATGACGACCCCTTCCGGCGACAGGCGCGCGCGCCCGAGAAAAAGGCGGAAGTTCCAGGGACGACACCACGAGACGAGAGGCTCACGATCGGTAATGAGGGCAAGGTCGGACATGGGTCTACGGCACAGCCGTCCATTTCTTTGACGTGAAACGCTGCCGCACCCTTCAACATCCATTCCAACTCGTCGCGCCGCCCGAAAACCTTCCCCCCCACGAACAGACGCCCGGGATAGAGCCGGCGCGTTCGATTGCGACCGGCGGCGGAATTCCCGAATCCGACCGGGTTCGGTTTGAAAAGCACCGGGCGGTGTCTCCGGCTGTTCGTTCAAGCATAGGCCGAGGGCCCGCTTGACGCCGGACCGAACCCCGTCCCCGCTCAATCGAGACAATCATTGTCGGTTGTTTATTTTAAATTTACACACCAACAACCGATCGTCGAGGGGTCCATGTTTCATCGAATTGTGATCCGTCGGGCATGGCTCCCCCGAGGCCGCCCTCCGGGCCCTGCGCGGGATGACGATCGCGATATGAGGAAGGAGAAACGGCAGGGAAGGATCGATGCCCTCAACCCGCCAACCGGACCGGGGACAACGGTTATTCGCGCGCCGTCACCGGCTCGGCCAGGCGGACGGCGCCGCCCTCATACTGGTCGGGGCGGCGATGGCGGAGAAAAAGTTGCCGGGCGGGCGCTTCGCGGCACCGGCTCAGGTCGAGGTCGGCATAAAGGATCGCCTCCTCCCCGAACGGGGCCTGCGCGAGCACCTGCCCGTTCGGATCGACGACGAAGGAGCCGCCCGCGAACGTGAGCGTCTCTTCGGCTCCGACGCGGTTGGCGAGCGCCATGAAGTAACCGTTCTGAAAGGCCGACGCCTGAAGCTCGGCTTCATAGACGCCCTCCGGCCATTCGCCTATCGCTCCCGCCTGCGGGACCACCACGAGGTCCGCCCCGCCGAGCGCGAGCGCGCGGAGGTATTCGGGATAGTGCCGGTCGTAACAGATCGCCACACCGAGACGCCCCACGGCGGTCTCGTATACGGGGGCGCCGGTGTCGCCGGGGGTGTAATAATCCTGTTCGTAAAAGCCTTCGTACTGGGTGATGTGCATCATGCGCGTGCGGCCGAGGAGCGCGCCGTCGGCGTCGATGACGGGCGAGGTGTCGAAGGCCCGGTCGCCGTCGCGCTCATACAGGTTGATCACCACGACGACGCCGAGCCGCCGGGCCGCCTCCTGAAAGAGCGCCGTCGTCGGCCCCGGCGCCGGCTCGGCGAGGCTCCGCGCCTCCGGCCCCCCCCGATGCTGCGGAAAGAACGGCGTAAAGGCGAGTTCGGGATAGACGACCAGGCCCGCGCCGGCGGCGGCGGCTTCTTCGAGGGCGTCGAGCCCGCGCCGGAGGCTCCGCGCATGGTCCTCCGTCGGGCGAAGCTGGATGAGAGCGATTTTCATGAAGCGAATCGGTTGCATGAGACGTGACACACGGCGAGGGAATGCGAGCCTTCCCCCTCGGCTTCCTTTCACGCGCACGAGCGGGATGCGTTCGCGAAAACATCGTGTCCGTCGAACGTTCGACGGACACGACGTACGAAGACACCGGGAAGTCACGAGGCGGCGATTCCCGAGACGATGCGCGGCAGCCCGGCGAGGTCGTTCTCGAGCCGGACGTCGGCGAAGCCCGCCGCGGCGAGGAGGTCGCGGACGGCGCCGGCGTGATCGGCGTGCGTCTCGAAGACGAGCGCGCCGCCGGGGCGCACGAGCGTGCG
>JALSSK010000020.1 GCA_026984335.1 Rhodothermales bacterium | reverse complement strand
CCGCCCCTTGTTGAGCCGCATGTACGAGCGGATGAACAGCATCGCCGAGCCGGTGGTGGCGATCAGGTTGGCGATGATCGAGGCTATCAGCAGCAGGATGATGTTGTTGCGCGGATTGCCCCGCGCATTGATGCTCACGAAGATCCCGCTCGCGGCAATGAACAGGGACGCCACCAGCGCGATGAAGGACAGGTATTCATCGACGGCGTGCTGCACCGGCGTGACCGTCCCCATCCCGAAGATGTAGTAGAAGGTGACGAACAGCCCCAGCCCGACGGCGTACTTCGGATAGTGGTGATGCCAGTGATGGGCGTAGAAAAGCGGCCCCGTAGCGATCATCAACAGGATGATGACAAAAGGCAACACGAGCCATACCGGCGGCGAGGGACCGTGTTCTTCTCCTTCCGCTTCCTGAGCCCCTCCTTCCGACGCCGCCTCATCGCCAAGGGCTTCTTGAGCCGCCTCATCGGAGGCGTCCGTGCCTTCCTGCGCCGCCGCCTCCTGCGCCGCCGCCTCGGCTTCCGCCTCCTGCGGCAGGGCATACGCCCGGGCGAGCGGGCCGGACGTCGCGGCGACGTTGCTGATCGACGTGACGAGGTTTTCGGCCCGAGCCGGGAGCGGGGTCAACGCCGAGCCCGTGCACAGAACCCCCAACACGATCAGCAGGATAACGCGCGCGGATGCACGCCGAAACAAACCGGGTCTCAGGTTCAATCTATCCATGCTATTGGAGTGGTTGTGCGTCTAAGAACAAAAGGTATCTCCGGGATCGACCTATTCCGACACTTCTTTACCCTCCGCCGTCTCACCGGACGAATGATCCTGCAGGACCTCGAATCGCGCGCCATCGAAAGCCGCAGCCGCCATGTCCACACGCTCGGCTTCGAGGAGTACGGCGGCCCGTTTCGCTTCCATGGACTCAAGCAAAAACCGCGTCATCGGCTCGCTGACCTGAAGGAAAGGATTGGGCGCCAGGCCGAGCACCGCCATGAGCACGAC
This sequence comes from Rhodothermales bacterium, assembly GCA_026984335.1. Taxonomy (GTDB): domain Bacteria; phylum Bacteroidota; class Rhodothermia; order Rhodothermales; family ISCAR-4553; genus JALSSK01. Next base: position 4,604 of record JALSSK010000020.1, on the reverse strand, counting down.
GAGCGGAACCAGGAGCGCGACTTCCCGGAAGTTCAGGTCTTTCATCGTCCGGTTCTCCTCGCGCGTGATCGCGCCCCAGAACACCCGGTAGATCATCCACAGAAGATACACCGCCGCGAAGATGACGCCCGTGGTGGCCACCGCGATGAGCGCCGGGCTTCCGATGACGGCGCTCTTGAACGAGCCGAGCAGGATCATGAACTCGCCCACGAAGCCGTTCAGCCCCGGCAACCCCGCCGAGGCGAGCACGGAGAAAATCATGAAGAACGCGAGCACGGGCGTCACCCGCGCGAGGCCCCCGTAGTCGGCCATCAGCCGGGTGTGGCGGCGTTCGTAGAGCATGCCCACGATGAGGAAGAGCGCGCCCGTCGAAAGGCCGTGGTTGATCATCTGAATGAGCGCCCCCTGCATCGACTCGACGGTGAAGGCGAAGATGCCGAGCACGACGAAGCCGAGGTGACTCACCGACGAGTAGGCGACGAGCTTCTTCGCATCCGGCTGCGCGCGGGAGACGAGCGCCCCGTAGACGATGCCGATGACGGCGAGCACGGCGAAGAGCATGGCGTATTCCTGCGCCGCGTTCGGGAAAAACGGAAGGCAGAAGCGCACGAGGCCGTACGTGCCCATCTTCAGAAGCACGCCCGCCAGGATGACCGACCCGCCCGTGGGCGCCTGCACGTGCGCGTCGGGGAGCCACGTGTGCAGCGGGAAAAGCGGCACCTTGATGGCGAAGGCAAGCGCGAAAAGGAAGAAAAGCCACGTCTGCTCCGCCACCGGGATGTTGTATTCGAGCAGCTTGTACCAGTCCGTCGTGAAGACGCCCGCATTCACCGCGTCGCCCGCCTGATAGCCGAGATACAGGATGGCCACGAGCAACAGCAGCGAGCCGACCATCGTGTAGAGCACGAACTTGACGGCGGCATAGATCCGGTTCTCCCCCCCCCAGATCCCGATGATGAAGTACATCGGAATGAGGGTCACCTCAAAGAAAATGTAGAAGAGAAAGACGTCGTACGAGGTGAAGACGCCGGTGACGCCCGTCTGCAAAATCAGGAGCAAGACGTAATACGCCTTCAGGTGCTTGCTGATGTACGTCCACGAGGAGAGCACGACGATGGGGCCGAGGAGCGTCGTCAGGAGCACGAGCAGGAGGCTGAGCCCGTCCACGCCGACGAAGTATTTGACGTCGAAGCCGGCCGGGAACCAGGCCGCCGACCGATCGACGAACTGCGCCGTGGTCGCCGACGGATCGAAGCCCATCCACAGCCCGAGCGAGACGACGAACGTGACCGTGGTCGTGACGAGCGCCGTCCACCGGATCGCCCTGGCGCTGCGGAGCGCCAGCGTCAGCGCCGCCCCGAGGAGCGGCAGAAAGATGACAATGGAAGTAAGCCCCATGTTGTTTTCGATCTTCGTTCTCCGTAGCCGGCCCTTCCCTCGGCCCGGCGCAACCGGCGCGGCGAAAGAGGCCCGGCGCGGAAAGCGCATTACCCAAAGAGCATCAGCGCGATGATGAGCACCACGCCGAAAACGATGGCGACGGCATACGACTGTACGATGCCGGTCTGCAGCAGACGCAGGCCCCGGCTAACCCCGGCGGTCAGCTTCGCCACGCCGTTGACGATCCCGTCGACCACGCGCCGGTCGAACGGCGCAAGCCCTTCTTCCGCCCCCTCGACGACCGCCCGAACGAACGTGGCGCGGTAGAAGTCGTCCACGTGATACAGCTCGGAGGCCCACTGGTAGAGCTTGCCGAAGGCGCTCCGGAGGCGGGCGTCAAAGGCGAGCGCGTGCTGCCGGTACCACTGCCACGCCAGCCCCACGCCGACGAGCGCGATGAGCGAGCCGAGGGCGATCAGCCCCCATTCGAGCGCGAGCGGCACGTGCGTGTGCACCTCCGCTTCGAGCACCGGGCCGTGTTCCCCGGCCAGCCAGTGATGGATCCAGTTCAACTCCCCGTGCGCGATCACGGCCGGCAGCCCGACGAACCCGCCCACGACCGACAGCACGCCGAGCACCCACAGCGGCAGCGTCATCGTCCACGGCGACTCGTGCGGGTGCACTTCGCCCGCCATCGGCCAGCGTTCCTTGCCCTCGAACGTGAGCACGTAGCACCGCGTCATGTAAACGGCCGTCAGAATCGCCGTGAGGATGCCGATGCCCCACGCGAACCACGCATAGACATGGCCGTCATAACCGTATTCGAAGGCTTTGAAGAGGATCTCGTCCTTCGAGAAGAAGCCCGAGAAGAGCGGGATGCCCGCGATGGCGAGCGTCGAGAGCAGAAACGTCATGCGCGTCGTGGGCATGTATTTCTTCAGCCCGCCCATCGTGCGCATGTCCTGAGGATCGAGCGCCCCCTTGCCGTGATGCGCCACTTCGTGTTCGACGTGATGCATCCCGTGAATCACGCTCCCGGAGCCGAGGAAGAGGCAGCCTTTGAAGAACGCATGCGTCATCACGTGGAAGATGGCGACGTAGAACGCGCCCACGCCCGAAGCCAGGAACATGTATCCGAGCTGCGAGACCGTCGAATACGCGAGCACCTTCTTGATGTCGTTCTGCGTGATGGCGATGGTGGCCGCCACGAGCGCCGTCAGCGCCCCGACGACGGCGATGACCGTCATGACGGCGGGCGCCGAGAGCACCACGGGTGAGAGCCGCGCCAGGAGGTAGAGCCCGCTCGTGACCATCGTCGCGGCATGGATCAGGGCGGAAACGGGCGTCGGGCCGGCCATGGCGTCGGGGAGCCACGTATAGAGGGGAATCTGCGCGCTCTTGCCCGTTGCCCCGAAGAAGAACAGAAAGACCACCCAGTTGATCGTCGATTGCGACATCGCCGGTCCCTCGGTGAGCACCACGTCGAAGTCGAGGCTGCCCAGCTCCTTGAAGAGGAGGAACATCGCCAGGAGGAAGGCGAAGTCGCCGACGCGGTTCATGATGAACGCCTTGTTCGCCGCCGCGCTGTTTTTGAGGTCGGTGTACCAGAAGCCGATGAGCAGATACGAGCACAGCCCCACCCCTTCCCAGCCGAGGAAGAGCACCGGGAGGTTGTTGCCGAGCACGAGGTTGAGCATGGCGAAGATGAAGAGGTTCAGATAGGCGAAGAAGCGCCAGAACCCCGGATCCTCGTGCATGTAGCCGATCGAATAGAGGTGGATCAGCCCGCCGACCCCCGTGACGATGAGCGTCATGAGCAGCGAAAGTTGATCGATCCGGTACGCGAAAGACAGATCCAGCTCGCCCGAGGCCATCCACGTGTACACCGTCGCGACGATCGGCTCGCCTTCGAAGGACAAAAAGAGATAGAGCGCGAGCACGAACGGGATCGCCACCACGGCCGTCCCGACGCTCCCGATGAGCCCCTCACGGCGCCGGAGCGCGGGGACGAAGAGCGGGACGATGCCGTTGAAAACCGCGCCCGCCAGCGGAAGCAGAAGGATCAGCCGTACGAGAAAGTCTGGTTCCATAGATCGTTTCGGGTTTGGAGGTCGGAGGCCGCCCGCCCGTGCGCGCCGCCCGTCGTCCCGCTGCGCTTCAGTATTTGAACAGGTGAATCTGCGTCACGTCCAGCGTGAGCTTGCGCCGGAAGAGCGCGATGATGATCGCCAGCCCGATGGCCGCCTCCGCCGCCGCCACGGACATCGAGAAGAACACGAGCACCTGCCCCGTCACATCTCCCATCGACTGGCTCAGCGTCACCAACGTCAGGTTGACGGCGTTGAGCATGATCTCGATCGACATCAGGATCACGATGGCATTGCGCCGCAGGAGCACGCCGAGCACGCCGATGGTGAAGAGGATCGCGCTGAGCGCCAGATACCAGGAAATATCCATGATTCAGAGGTTCAAAGTCGACCGCCTCCGGCGCGACGTCCGGCGCAGCCTTTCTGCCGAAGCCGGGCGAGCGCACCGTATCGGCTAGACAAAGCGTCGTTTGGCGTACATGACCGCGCCGATGGTCGCCACCAACAGCAAGACCCCCACCATCTCCAGCGGCAGCGCGTAGCGCGTAAAGAGCACCTTCGCGATCTCCACCGCCGAGCCCGTCTGCACGGTCGTCTCCGGCAACGGCTCCGGCAAAACGTCCGCCGCCATGGCCACGATGTAAGCCATCTCCGCCAGCAACCCCATTACGAGGATGAAGGCGAGCCCCCGCCGCACGTCGATCAGGCGCAGGGGCGGAAGCGCCGCCAGGTTCAGCAGCATGATGACGAAGAGGAACAGCACCATGATCGCCCCGGCATAGACCAGCACCTGTACGACGGCGATGAACTGTGCGTTGAGCGTCAGATACAACCCGGCAATGCAGAAGAGATTCAGAATCAGCCACAGCGCACTGTTGACCGGATTGCGCGCGAGCAGCGTTCCGAGCGCCGCCGCCACCGCAACGATCGCCAACAGGAAAAAGAGGTATTGCGCGACCATGAAAAGGCTCGGTGGGTCAGGATGGTGGGGTGCGGTGCTCCAGACGAAACGCCGCGGAAAACACACGGCGCGCAAATTAGCCAAATCGCATCGTATCGGCAAGAAAAGATCCGGTAAAGACGCGGCGCCCTCGATTTTCAGCCGGAGACAAGCCGGCGTCTCCGGAGACGCGCCGG
>JALSSK010000019.1 GCA_026984335.1 Rhodothermales bacterium | reverse complement strand
GTCCTCTTCGATGCCGGGGGCGCGGGCGAACGGGCGGCGTCCGAGGACGCGCGCCAGGACCCCCGCGAGGCGCTCCCGGCCGTCACCCTCTCCGGCGACGGGCTGACGTGGACGCCTCAACGCGACCTCCTCGGCAGCGGGCGGTTCGCCGCGGAATTCGTCGTCGAGATGAGCGAAGACGGAAGCGCGACGCTCCGCTTCGGCGACGGTGTATACGGACGGAAGCCGGAAGACGGGCTCGAACTGACGGCTACGTACCGCGTGGGCGGCGGGGCGGAGAGCAACGTGGGCGCGGAAGCCCTCGCGCACGTGTCGGCGGCTGCGAGCGGCATCGTCCGCGTGCGCAACCCCCTGCCCGCCGGCGGCGGCGTCGGACCCGAGACGCTCGACGAGGTGCGGCTCTATGCGCCGCAGGCCTTCCGCACGCAGGAACGCGCCGTCACCGAGGAGGACTACGCCGAGGTCGCCCGCCGACATCCCGAGGTGCAAAAAGCCGTCGCCCGGCGGCGATGGACCGGAAGCTGGCACACCATGTTCCTCGCCGTCGACCGCACCGGAGGCTTCCCCGTCGACGCCGGCTTCGAAACCGAACTCAGGGCCTTCCTCGAACGCTTCCGCCTCGCCGGTCAGGACCTCGAGATCGACGGCCCCCGGTTCGTCCCGCTCGACGTCGCCCTGACCGTATGCGTGGCTTCCCGCTATTTCCGGAGCGACGTGAAGGCGGCCCTCCATGAGGTCTTCTCCACGGCGACTCTGCCCGACGGACGGCGCGGCTTCTTCCACCCGGACCACTTCACCTTCGGAGACCCGGTCTACCTCAGCCGGATCATCGCGACGGCCATGGCCGTGCCGGGGGTCGCATGGGTGGACGCCGAGGTGAGCGCGTCGAAGCCGAACCGTTTCCAGCGATGGGGACAGACCTATCACGGCGAATACGAGCAGGGCTTCATCGAGATGGGGAGCCTCGAGATCGCCCGCCTCGACAACGACCCGAACCACCCCGAAAACGGCAAAATGGAGTTTTTCATGGAAGGCGGGCTCTGACGCGCGCCCCTGTCAAACCTTCGCTCATACGCACGAAGCCATGACCACGACCGACACGCGCACCGATACCTGCGGCTGTTGTGACGACGCCTCGGAGGCGCCCCGGCACGAGAACCGCCCCGGCCTCTCGGCGCTCGACTATCGCATCGGCACGCACGGCTCGTTCCTCCGGCGCATGCTCGAACAGATCGGCGGGGTCGAGATCCCCGACGGCGCGCATGCGGGCGAGCGTCCCCTCGCAAAACTCACCACACGCGCCCTCGACGACCCCGCCATCGCCCTTCTCGACGCGTGGGCCGCCGTCGCCGACGTGCTCACGTTCTATCAGGAGCGCATCGCCAACGAGGGCTTCCTCCGCACGGCCACGGAACGCCGTTCTCTCCTCGAACTCGCCCGCGCCATCGGCTACGAACTCAACCCCGGGGTGGCCGCCGGCGTCCGGCTCGCCTTCCACGTGAACGAAGGGACCGGAAGTCCGGAGTCGGCTTTCATCCCCGCCGGAACGAAGGCGCAGAGCATCCCCACCGCCTCCGACGAGATGCCGCAGACGTTCGAGACGACGGAGGACTTCGAGGCGCATGCCGCATGGAACGCCGTCGCGCCCCGCCTCACCGAGACGCACGTCCCCGTCTTCGGCGAAACGGAGGTCTTCATCGTGGGCGTGGCGCATCAGGTTCGGCCCGGCGACCATCTCCTTTTCGTAGGCGACGAACGGAAGGCGTGGTTTGGCAGCGAACAATGGGATGTGCGGAAGGTGAAGACGGTTGAGCTTTTTCCCGAAGAGGACCGGACGCGCCTGACGTGGGATCTCGGCCTCGGCGCCGAAGAGCCTCGCGTCGATCCCGCCGCCGAGAACGTCGAACTCTTCGTCTTCCGCCGCCGGGCCGCCCTCTTCGGACACAATGCCCCCGACTGGCGCGCCATGCCGGAAGAGATCAAGAAGGCCTATTGCGAGGAACGCGACGCCGACGGCGCACCCGCGTGCCCGGACTGGCCCGGCTTCGAGATCGACGTCGACGCCGCACAGGTCGACCTCGACGCCGACTACCCGAGGCTCCTCCCCGGAAGCTGGATGGCGCTCGTCGAGCCGAACTACATCGAACTGTACCGGGCCGTCGAGGTGACCGCCCGCACCCGCACGGATTTCACGCTCTCGACGAAGATCACCCGCGTCACGGTGGACATCCGGGAGAACCTCCGGCTCTTCGGCCTTCGGGAGACGCTCGCCCTCATCGAGAGTGAACCCCTGACCCTCGCCGAGCGCCCCATCACCGCCCCCGTCTCCGGCGACGTCCTCGACGTCCCGCCTCTCGGTCCGCCGTTCGCCGAGGGACAGACGATCCTCATCTCGGGAACGATCTCCGAAGAGGATGAAGACATCCGGAGCGAGACGGCCACCGTGAAGGAGGTGACCGACCACGGCGCCCATCAGACCGTCAGGCTCGAAGACGGACTGGCGAACTCGTATATCCGGACGACCGTCACGATTTACGGCAACGTGGTCCCCGGCACGCACGGGGAGACGGTGCATGAGGTGCTCGGCGGCGGCGACGGCTCGAAGAAAAACCAGACCTTCACGCTCAAGAAGGCGCCGCTGACATACGTCTCCGCGGCGACCGCGAGCGGCACGGAAAGCACCCTCGAGATCCGGGTGAACGGCATGCGATGGGACGAGGTCGCCTCGCTCTACGAGGCCGGGGCCGAGGACACCGTCTATACCGTTCGGATCAATGACGACGCCGAGGCCACGATCCTCTTCGGCGACGGCGTGCACGGCGCGCGATTGCCGACGGGTCCGGAGAACGTCGCGGCCGTATATCGCGCCGGGCTGGGCCTCGACGGCGAGGTGGACGCCGGGCAACTTTCGCTCCTCATGTCGCGCCCGTACGGCGTCGACGGGGTCGTCAACCCGCTCCCCGCCGAAGGCGCCGCCGATCCCGAGACGACTGCCGAGGCCCGCACGAACGCCCCGCGCACCGTCCTCACGCTCGACCGCATCGTCTCGCTCCGCGACTTCGAGGACTTCGCGCGGGCTTTCACCGGCATCGGCAAGGCCCAGGCGACGCCCCTCTTCAACGGCGAGACGCACCTCGTCCACCTCACCCTCGCCGACGTCACCGGCGAGGCGGTGCACCCGCCCTTGCTCGACCACCTCCGCGCCGCCATCGACGCCGCCCGCGACCCGAGCGTCGAGGTCGTCCTCGCCGGCGCCGACACGTGCTCCTTCCGCCTCGAAGCGACGATCCTGTACGATCCGGACTTTCTGCCCGAAACCCTCCGGACGGAGGCGGAAGCCGCGCTTCGCGAGGCCTTCTCCTTCGACGCCCGTGCCTTTGCCCAACCCGTCACCGCCGCCGAGATCCTCCGTGTGCTCCACGAGCTCGAAGGCATCGTGGCGGTAGACCTCGATGCGCTGTACCTCGACGCCGTCGGAGGCGGCTTCGAGGCCGTGCTCCCGGCGGCGCGCGCCCGGCGGGAGCACGGGGCGCTCCTGCCCGCACAGATCCTCACCCTCCACGAGGAGGGCCTCACCCTTACGATGCGAGCCGCGTGATCCCGCACCCGAAACCCGGAGACGACCCGTGAACGGTTTGAACGAAGATCGCCTGTACGACCTGTTGCCCGCGGTCCATCGCGTGCGCGACGCCGCCGAGGGCGAACCCCTCCGCGCGCTCATGCGCCTCCTTCAGTCCGAAGCCGACCGCCTCCGAGACGACATCGAGGGGCTCTACGACGACTGGTTCATCGAGACGTGCGCCGAGTGGGCGGCCCCGTACCTCGGCGACCTCCTCGGCGTTCGCAATCTCCATCCCATCGAGAGCGCGATGATCTTCAGCCCACGCGCCTTCGTGGCGAACACGCTCCGCTATCGTCGGAGGAAGGGGACGGCTCCGGTGCTCGAACAGCTTGCCCGCGACGTGACGGGCCGGCCCGCGCGTGCGGTCGAGTTCTTCGAACGGCTCGCGACCACACAGCACGTCAACCACGTGCGTCTTCACCGCCCCGTCACTCCGGACCTTCGGCAGACGAACGCGCTCGAGCTTACGGGCGGCCCGTTCGAGACGGCGGCGCACACCGCCGAAGCCCGGCGCATCGCCGTCGAACGCGGACGGTACAACATCCCGAACGTCGGTCTCTTCCTCTGGCGGCTGCAGAGCTATTATCTGACGCAGGCCGAGCCGCGCCCCGTCAGCGACCCGCCGGACGGGCGATACACGTTCAGCCCGCTCGGGAACGATTCGCCGCTCTTCAACCGCCCGCAGACCGAGACGGAGATCACCCACCTCGCCGAAGAGATCAACGTGCCGGGCCGTCTCCGCAGGCGCGCGCTCTATGACGACCTCGAAGACTACCGCCGGGCTCTCCTCGCAGGCTCCTCGGCGGACGCGCCCGCGTACTTCGGCCCACAGCCCGTGCTCCAGGTTTTCTTCGACGACCTCGCGAGCGCCCTGCCCCCCGAAGATCTGCTCATCTGTGATCTCTCGGGGTGGGACGATCCCGCATGGACGCCGCCGCACGATGCCTCCGGCTTCGCCGCGAAGGTGAGCGTCGATCCCGCGCTCGGGCGTCTGGCCGTGGTCGATGGCGTCCCGCTCCCCGACCTCGTGCGCGTGAGTTATGCCTACGGCTTCGCAGCGGACGTCGGCGGGGGGCCGTACAGCCGTCAGGAGACCCTCACTGCGCCTTCGAGCGAGGCGACGTGGACCGCGACGGTCGCGAAAAACGACCCCGAAGCCGAGTTTACGACCCTCGCTGATGCGCTCGCGGACTGGCAGGCGGACGGTGCGGCGGAGGGCGTGCTCACCATCACCGACAGCGCTTCGTATACCGAGTCGCTCACCCTCCCGTTCACCGCCGGGCAGAGCCTCACGGTGCAGGCGGCGGACGGGCGGCGGCCCCACCTCCGGCTCCTCGACGCCGACGGCAACGGCATGGCCGACCTCATCGTCGCGGGCGGCGCGGCGGAGGGCGCCGCGCTGACGCTCAACGGCCTGCTCGTCGAAGGCGGCCTCCGCATCGAGGCGGACAGCCTCGAACGACTCACCCTCACGCACTGCACGCTCGTCCCGGGGCGCGGCCTCACGCCCGAGGGCGCCCCCCGCCGCCCCGACCTGCCGAGCCTCCTTGTCGCCGCTCCGAACGACCTCCTCGACGTGACGATCACCGCCTCCCTCCTCGGCCCGATCCACCTCCCCGAGGACGCCGCGGGCCTGAGCGTCACCGATAGCATCGTCCAATCCACCCTCACGAGTGGCGGAGAGGCCCGGCGCTCGCCCGCGCTCGTTTCGGGCAACCTCAACCCCTTCCCCACGCTCACCTCGGCCACGCCTACGCTCGAGGCGACCATCGGGCACGAGGGTCCGTTCACGATCTCCCTCTCCGGCGTTCCGACGACGCGCGGCGAGGCGCGGGACCTGCTCCAGGCGGCCCTTCAGTCGGCGGATCCCGACCCCGCCTTCGTCGAGGCGCGGGTGCAGACGGCAAGCAACCGCCTCGTCGTCCTTCCCGGCATGCCCGAGCCTGTCGCCTTCGCCAATGCGGGCGACGACCCGACCGCCGACGAGCTCC
>JALSSK010000018.1 GCA_026984335.1 Rhodothermales bacterium | reverse complement strand
AGACGGAGCGCCTCCGCACCGTTGGCCGCCTCCCCGACGACGTGGATGTCCGGCTCCGCCTCCAGGAGGTTGCGTATGCCGGAGCGCATCAGCGGATGATCGTCCGCCAGAACGACCCGAATAGCCCTGTTCGTATGGGTTTGCATGCTTGCGACCTTCTTTTCGCCCCGGGAGCCGGCGCACGACCGAGCCCGGAATGCCTTCATGCCGGTACGGCTCCTTCATCGACCCGCTCCGTCCGCCCCGTGGAGGAGTCCGGAGCTATGGATACCTCCACGCGGACGCGCGCGCCTTCGTTCGGAGCCGCAATCACCTCGAACGAGGCGTCGATCGACTCGGCGCGTTCGGCCATCCCGAGCAATCCGTAATGACCTCGTTGCACAAAATGAACCCAGTCCGAGGGGACGACGAACCCCACGCCGTTGTCCTGAACCTCCAGCAAGACCCGCTCCCCCTTGATCTCGAAACGAACGGAGACCGCCGTGGCGGAGGCATGGTGCACGGTATTGTTGAGCGCTTCCTGACAAATACGAAACAGGGCCAGGCGTATGTGTTCGGGTAATCGCTGTTCATCTTTGGCGATGTCGGCATGAACGTGAATCTCGGGATATCTCTGCTCGAAACGCTCGATGAGCGCATGCAAGGCCGCCCCCAGCCCAAACGGCACCAGCGCCGGCGGTCGCAAGTCTTCACTGATGGCGCGCAGTTCCCGGATCACGCGGAGCAGATCCCCCTCGATGCGCGTCACCACCGAATGATCGTTTCCCGCCTGCATGGTGATCATCATCCGTATCGCATGCAGGTCTTGCACGGGGCCGTCATGCAGTTCCTGCGCCAGTCTTCGACGTTCCGCCTCCCGGTCCTCTACCAGACCGCGACGGGACTCCACCAGCGTGTCTTGCCTTTTCCTATGCTTCCGCAACCGGCTCCTGAACACAAAAATGAAGACGACCCAGGCGACGGCAAGCAACACGAAAGCATAGATCAGCAGATCGATCCGCTGCGCCAGAATCAGATTGAGCCGGTTGCCTTCGATGCCGACCACGAAGGTCTGCTTCTGCGAGGAATCGGCTTCCGAAAGAGCTTCCAGATCACTCGCAAGGGATCGAATCACCAGGGCGGGAAGGGTCAGCGCCGGACCGCCCTCATCCGCGCCGGCGCGCACGAAGACCGTGCTGTCCTCGATGACCTTGTAATAGTAGAGCCGTTGCCGGTCGCTTTCCTTTCCATACATCAGGTATCCTTCATGGATCTTCTGAGCCTGTGCCAACCCGCTCCAATCGAGCGAGAGCAGAGCAAGAAAGAGCATCGCTTTAGAAAACGATCCTGAGCATAGGATACTATCGACAACCCGGCGCATGGTTACTTCTTTGAGGTTGGAAGGATACTTTTCACCCGGTAGATAAGCATACGGATTCTCCAGGGCGCCGGTTCGTGATCAAAAGCCCATTTTCGCCTAGTAGTTCAATACTATTCCACGACGTTGCTCTCCGACGGCGATCCGGCTGATGCGACTTTTTCCGCCTCTCCCGACGATGCTCACATGCGCCGACGCGGCCCCCTATCCTTCCCACGCGAAGCGCCGGAGCCGCCAGGCGTCTCCTTCGACGGCGAGGGCGGCGGCATAGCCGGGCCCCGGATCGAGCGCGCGCATCGTCCACCGGGCGGCGTCGGGGGGATGCCAGGCCGTCGAGACGAGCGCCGCCGCCGCGCCGGGCCGAAGGGTGACGACGAACCGGTCGAGGCCGAGCGTGAGTCCCCGGCCCGTGGCTTTCATGTACGCCTCTTTCCGCGTCCATGCGTTGAAGAACCCCTCCTCCCGCTGCTCCGGCGGAAGCGAGCGAAAGACCGCCACCTCCTCCGGCGCGAAGAACCGCTCGGCGATGTTCACGGCGGCCCGCTTCGGATCGACGCGCTCGACGTCCACGCCGAGCGCTCGCTCGGCCGTCACCGCGATGAGCGCGAGCGCGCCGGAATGCGACACGTTGAAACGGAGCGACGTCCCCGCCGGGCGCCGAAGCGAGGGCTTGCCCTGCGGCCCATAGTCGAAACGAAGCGCCTCCGGGCGCGCGTCGAGGTAGCGCCCGAGCACGCGCCGGAGCGCGCCGCGCGCCACGGTGAAGCGGCGGCGGTGCACGTCGAAGAAGAACCGCTCGGCCCGCGCGCGCTCGTCGGCGGTGAGCAGCGCCGCATGATGCGCCACCTCGGAAGCGGGCGCGTCGAGCGGCACGCGCCACACGTGCACCTCCTCGCGGCAGGCGACCGGCGGAGACGGCGGCGACTTCCATGACGGCTCGGACATGTTTTTTCGGAAGATCGTCTCGGATCAAGGGCGCGGAGCGGGCGGTATCATCCCCTCCAATGTATGAAGCCGCTCGTCGTTTCGCCGAGCGCCTTTTTTCGTCGCTCTTCATGATGCGAAGCCGACTCCTTCTCAGTCTGATCGCGTTCGCGGCCCTGCCCGGTCCCGCCGCCGCCCAACCCGACGCCGCGGCCGTCTTCACCGGCACGGTGACCGACGCCGAGACCGGCGCGCCCCTCCCCGCCGCCCACGTCTTCCTCGCGGCCACCATGATCGGCACGACCACCGACGCCGAGGGACGGTTCCGCCTCACCGGCATCCCGCGCGGCGCGCATCGCCTCTACGTCTCGATGCTCGGCTTCGAGGCCGCCCGCATCGACACGCTCGTCACCGAAGACCGCGTGTTCACGTTCGAGGTCCGGCTCGCCCCCGCCGTCTTCGAGATGGACGCGATCACCGTCGAGGCAAAAGCCGACGAAAAGTGGCGGAAACGGCTCGAAAAATTCACCCGCCTCTTTATCGGCGAGTCGCCGAATGCCGCCGGGACGACGATCCTCAACCCCGAAGCGCTCGACTTCGAAACCCGATGGTGGGGCAAGCTCAGCGCTCGGGCGAGCGAGCCGCTCCTCATCGAGAACCGGGCGCTCGGGTATCGCATCCGGTATTTTTTGAAAGAGTTCCTTGCCACCGGAGGCACGATCCGGTATGACGGCGAGCCCCTCTTCGAACCCCTCGAACCCGAAAGCCCCGAGGAAGAGGCGCGGTGGGAAGCAAACCGAAAGCGCACGTATCTCGGCTCGTTCCGGCACTTCATGCGCGCCGCCCTCGCCGACAGCCTCGACGAGGCGGGCTTCCTCGCCTACCGCATCCCGACCCGCGAAAACCCCGAGCGGAGCCGCGTCAAACTGCCGCTCCGGGTGACGTCGATCCTCAAGGACGGCCCGTCGCCCGAGGAACGCACCCTTCGCTTTTACGGCTTCATCGAGGTCATCTATCTCTACGAAGAGGAAGACGAGGCTTTCCTCCGATGGAAGGGCGTGTATTATCGACGCGCGCCCGAAAACCAGCGTTCGTGGCTCCGCCTCACGGACGGCCCCACCTCGGTCGACCACGACGGCGAGATCGTCGATCCGTACGGGCTGACCGTATACGGGTACTTCGCGTTCGAGCGCGTGGCGGACGAGCTTCCGAAGGAGTATCGCCCGAAGTGAGGCCGCCCGGGTTCACTTGAGCAGGGTCATGCGGCGCGAGGCGGAGAAGCGCTCGCCGTCGGCGCGATAGAGATAGACGCCGCTCGGGAGGTTGCCCGCGTCGAAGGTGAAACGAAGCGGCGCGCCCGCCGCGACGAGGCCGTCGTGGAGAAGCGCCACCCGGCGACCGAGCACGTCGAAGACGGCCACCGTCACGCGCTGCGATTCGGCCACGGTGAGCGTGAAGGTGGTGCGGGGGTTGAACGGGTTCGGGAAGTTCGGGCTGAGCGTGAAGGCCCGGGGAAGCGCCCGAACGTCGTCCGTTCCGGCGTCGAGGACGGCGTGGGCGACGAGCGGACGGCCCGAAGCGGTGGTGTTCCAGTCATAAACGAGCGGCCCGCCCTTGGCGGCGGCGAGCTTGGTGAACGCGAAGCTGTCGCTCACGTCCGCGACGGGGAAGTCGCCGGCGTGTGCGGTGAAGGTATAATCCCCCGCCGGCGCGCCGCCCGGCACGTTTTGGCCGATGGTGCGGCTGAACGATCCGCCCGCGCCGACGGTCACGCCGTACGGCCCGCGTGTGACGCTCACCCCCGCATCGGCGTTCGCGATCACGAACCACACGTCCACGGTCTGCGAGACCGTCGTGTTATTCGTGAGGGTCAGAGTGAAGTCGAAACGCCCGCCTTCGGGTGGGATTTCGATGGGCGGGTTGAGCGGCGTCACGGTCAATTCGAGGTCGGGCGTCGCTCCGAAATCCACCGAAAGCAGGTACGGGGTGTGCCAGTCCGTGAGCCCCACGCCCTCGTGTCGGACGCGGACGTAATACGCGCCCGCGGCGAGGAGGCCGGTGGAAGCGAGACTGACCGTGCCCGAGGCGCCGTCGAACGTGGCGAAGACCGTCCCGTCGCCTTCGTCGTACGGATCCGGGGTCGTCTCATACAGATCGAGGCGACCGGAAAGGCCGGGCGTGGGCGTGAGGGTGACCGTCACGGCGGCGTCGGCGTCGAGGGTGAAGAGGTACCAGTCGGGGTCGTCGCGGGGGGCGCCGTCGGGAGCTTTTTCGGAGCGCCACTGCGGGAGGGCGGCGTAGGTCGGTCCGAGCGCGACCTTCCACGCGTGCGCGGGGTAGTCGCCCTCGTCGATGCCGCGCGCCACGCCGTCCACGTCGTCGTTCTCATCGAGGTGGGTCAGGTCCGTTTTCAGCGTATCCGAGAGCCGCCACGAGACCCCGTCGTTCGGCACGGGGATTTTCTCTCCCCCGATGATCTCGTAAATGTACTGCCGGTCGAGGTCCACCACGTCGTCGTCGGCGCCGCCGCCGGGGGAATCCGAGGTATACCAGGTATAGCGGACGTTTGTCGGGAGCGGCATGTTGGGGTTGTCATACGTGCCGTCCCAGGGATCGCCCGCGCCCACGGTCGCGCCGTCGACGTTGATGCCGGGGAGCACGTCCGATTCGTCGCCGTCGCAGTTCACGTCGTCGTTCCAGAAGGGAAAGGGGAAGCCCGGGATGTCGCCTTCATCGCCGCCGAAGAGGTAGGGGGCGGAGCAGTCGTCGAGGAGGAGGAAGCCGCAGGCATAGCTGTACCGGAGGTCGCGGACGGCTTCGCTGGCCGGGTCCGGGAGGGCGTCCTTGCGCGGCTCCGAGGTGTTGCCGAGGAGGTTGCTTCCCCGGTGCGGCGTGCCCATCGTGAGGAGCCGGGCGACGCGGTGCCCGTCCTCGCTCGACGGATCGACCCACCACCGGGGCGTGCCGCCGGGCGTCTCGGGCACGCGCCGTTGCAGATACTCGCGCGCGGCCAGCCCGCCCATCGAGTGGCCCACGAGCACCACCTTCTCCTTCGCCGGATTCGCCGCGAGCACCGCTTCGATCATCTTTCCGAGCGCATACCCCTGTTTGAGGATCGCCGCCTCATTGCTGTCCGACTCCGTGAAGCCGGGCGAGTCGCCGCCGTTGCGATCGAGCACCGGATTGTTGGGGTCTTCGTTCCAGAAGTTCTCGAAGTTGATCGCATAGACGCATCCCGGCTGGAGATCGTTGACCGGTTGGCCGAACTGATCCTCGACGAAGGAGACGAGCACGTCGTCGTCGCTCGTGCCGAGGATGCCGTCGGGACCGTTGATGTCGGTGTTCGTGGTCGCGTTGAGCACGGCGTGATAGACGTGGTCGTTTGC
>JALSSK010000017.1 GCA_026984335.1 Rhodothermales bacterium | reverse complement strand
TTATGCGCGTCCTTCGTCCGTTCGCCCGATGATTGCCCATGAAATACCGGCTACCGTTTCTCTTCGGCCTTTTCCTCCTACTGATCGCACCGGCGCGCGCCCAGATTTTGCACGATCTGACGGACCACACCGTGACGCTCTCCGCCCCGCAGACGACCCGCACCGGCAAGCGCGCCGAGATCACCCTCTCCGCGCCGACCGTGGAGGAAGCCTTCAACGGCGTGGTCATACAGGGATTCTCCTCCGACCCGGACTTCGTGGGATGGATCCGCTTCGAGGAAGGCGGGGCGTGGGGCGACTGGCTGCCCCTGCACGTCGTGCGCTCGGCCACCGGCGGCACTTTCGTGGCCGGTTATCGCGGCAATGTTTTTCGTGAGCGCACACGCTTCGAACTCCGCTTCGACGTGGCCGCGGAGGCGTCCTTCTCCCTTACCGGCGCGGGCGTCTTCGACAACCGGAAGGATGACGACTACCGCGCGCGCGAAGGCGGCGCCATCGTCCCGCTTCCCGGAAAGAAGACCGGCGAGATCATCCCGCCGCCGCTCATCACCCGGGCCGAATGGGGCGCGGCGCCCTTCATCCGGGGCAACCCGGTCCCGCTCGCCAACCCGGACTACAAGTACATGACGTTCCACCACGCCGCCGGCTTCTCCGCCACGACGAAAGAGGAAGGCATCCGGCAGGTGAAGGCGATTCAGGACCTCCATCAGAACGTGCGCGGCTGGAGCGACATCGGCTATCAGTTCGCCATCGACCGGGGCGGGCGGCTGTATCAGGGACGCCCGTTCCTCGACGGCAGCACCTCGCTCGAAGAGGTGCCGGTCCTCGCCCTCGGGGCGCACGTGGGCGGGTTCAACACCGGCAACATCGGCGTGGTGATCCTCGGCTGTTATCATCCTCCCGAAGGCTCCTATTGCAATGAGGTCATCACCCCCGAGGCCCTCGACACGTACATCACCCTCTTCGCTTTCCTGAGCGAACGCTACGGCGTCCCGCCCGAACTCATCCGGGGACACCGCGACTTCAAGAACACCGCCTGCCCCGGCGACAACAACTATCCCCTCCTGCCCGGCATCCGCGCCGACGTCGCGCAGTTGATCCTCACCGGCAATGCGCTGCTCGGTGAAGCAACCCTCGCCGCCGCGACCGACGCCGACGGTGTGGTCACGCTCGAATGGGACTTTCTCAGCGATTTCGGCATCGCCTCGTACCGCATCGAGCGCACTTTCGAGGGCGTCACGACCGTGGTGTATGAAGGCGAGGGCGCCGTCCCCGACCGTTTCGTCGATGTGGGCATCCGGAAACCCGGCGTGGCGCTGTACGAACTCTATGCGCGAAGCGCCACCGGACGCGAGCAACTGCTCACCGCCGCCGAGGTCGTCGTCGGCGTGCCCGAACGATACACGCTCGCCGACGCTTTTCCGAACCCCTTCAACGGGCAGACGACCATCCGGTATTTCCTCGAACGCGACGGCATCGCCACGCTCCGCGTCTATGACGTCACCGGGCGCGAGGTGCAAACGCTCGTCGATACGTTCCAGAAAGGCGGCCAATGGTATGCCGCGCGCTTCGACGCCTCGGGACTGCCGGGCGGCGTATATTTCTATCGCCTCCGCGTCGAAGGCTTCGCCACGACCGACTTCGACAAGACCGGAAAGCTCGTGCTCGTGAAGTGACGCCCACGCGGGCGACCTCCCGGAGAGCTCCGACCCGAGGGGCTCGGATCTCTCAGGCTTTCCCCCGCGTAATGCCTGGCGCACCCGCCCGGCGCGCCCTATCTTTCCCGTGTTCGTGCCCCGGGACGTCGCGCTTTTCGGGCAGGGCCTTCCCGCCTGTCACCGGTCTATTCCCTCATGCCGTCATTGTGCGCTCCTCGCTGTCTCGCCGCGCTCGCGGCCTGCCTGACGATCCTTTCCGGAGCGTCTCCCGGCCGCGCCGCCTCCGATGACTTGCTCCGCATCCTCCTTTTCGAACAGAGCCGGCCCGGGGCGGTGACCGTGTCCGGAGCATCGGGGTTGGCCCTTTTCATCGGGGACGAGCGCGAGCCGCTCTTCCGCCTTGCTTCCGGCGAGGAGGTGATCGTCGAGGCGCGAAAGGACGAGATCCTTTTCATCGTGTCGGGCCGGGGAATCCGCACCCGCAGCCTTCGGATCGAGCCGAACGACGGCGCAACGTTCACGCTCGCCGTCACGGCCGGCCGCACACCGGTCGCGGCGCGGCGATACGAGGGCAGCCTCACCGTCGCGCCTGCCTCGGGAGGCGTCCTCGAACTGGTCAACCACGTTCCGGTGGAGGCGTACGTGGCGAGCGTGGTGGCGAGCGAATACGGGTTCGACGACCTCGAAGGAGCGAAGGCGATGGCCGTCATCATCCGCACGTACGCCCTCCGCGTCCTCGGGAAGTTCAGCGAGGACTACGACCACGTCGACCACACGCTCTCGCAGGTCTACCGCGGCGCGGACGCGGTCACGGACGTCGCTCGCGAGGCGGCCCGGCGAACGCGGGGCGAAGTGCTCACGTACGACGGCGCGCTCGTCGAAGCGGTTTACTTCGCATCGAGCGGAGGACACACGGCGGACAATGAAACCGTGTGGGGAACCGAGCCGAAGCCCTACCTCCGGGGCATCCGCGACCCGTACGACCACTCGCCGCACGCGAAGTGGAAAGCGACGATCCCGAGGAAAAAGCTCCTCGACGCGCTCTCGAAAGCGTATGGTTTTCCCGTGGAGGGCATTCGCATCGCCGGGCGGAGCCGGGACGGGCGCGTGCAAACGATGACGCTCCTCGGCGCGCGTGAACGGACGATCTCCGGCAATGCGTTCCGTCTCGCCGTGATCCGGACGTTCGGCGCGCGGACGTTGAAGAGCGCCTTCTTCGACGCCCGCGTCCGGGGCGACGCCTACGTCTTCGAGGGGCGCGGCTTCGGGCACGGCGTCGGGCTGAGCCAGTGGGGCGCGCACGAGATGGCGCAAAAGGGCCGCTCGTACCGGGACATCCTCACGTTTTATTATACCGGCGTGGCCATTGCCCATGATGCGGACTATGCCGCGCTCCTCGGGCGTGAACCCGAAGCGCGCCCGCCCGAGGAGCCGCCGCCCGTCACCGTCGCCGATGATGATCCGGGGCCGGCCGCTTCGCCCCCGCCGGTCGCGGAGAAGACGCCTGCCGCGCGAGCGAAAAAGAAGCGGAGACGGCTCGGCTGGTGAGGAGAAGGTCGGACGGCCTCCTCCCCTCCCCGCCCCGGCCCCCCTGCGATGCTTCCACCCATTCTCCCCCTATGCGTCCTCGTCCTTCTCTCCTTTCCCGCTCGGGTCTGATCGTCCTCGTGTTTATTGCCGCCTGCGCCGGGAGCGTTTCCGCTCAGTCTCCCGACACGGCGCGTGTGGTTTTGCCTGAGATCGAGATCGAGGCGGCGCGCGCCACCGAGACGGAGGCGACGGCGCCGTACGCCGTCTCGGTGCTGGCGCGCGGGCCCGATCGGGTGGCCCTGGAGGCGGATCTCTCGCTGGCCACCGTCCTCCGCGAACTGCCCGGTCTGTGGATCAACGACCGGGGGCATTTCGCGCTCGGCGAGCGTCTGTCCGTGCGCGGCATGGGCAGCCGGGCGGCTTTCGGCGTGCGCGGCGTGCAGGTCCTCCTCGACGGCGTCCCGCTCACGATGCCCGACGGGCAGGCCGTCCTCGACGTCGTCGACCCCGTCTTCGTCCGTCGCGCCGAGCTCGTGCGCGGCCCGGCGTCGCGGTTCTGGGGCAACGGCGGCGGCGGGGCGCTCTTTCTCTCGACGGCGTTCTTCGCGGATCGGCCCGCGCTCCGCGCCCGCGTGCTCGGCGGCTCGCACGGCGCGCGGCAGGCCGCCTTCGAAGCCTCCGTCCCGGTGGGGCGACACCGGTTCCACGTCCATGCCTCCGAGTTCCGCCGCGACGGCTACCGCGCGCACAGCGCCGGCAGGTTCAGCCGCGCCGGTCTCCACGGCGACCTCGCCCTCGACGCGCGCACCCGCCTGCGCCTGACCGCCGCCCTCGCCGCTCAGGACGTCGAGCACCCCGGCTCGCTCACCCGCGCCCAGTTCGAGGCCGACCCGCGCGGGGCCAACCCCCGCTTCGCCGAGACGCGGGCGGGCAAAGAGAGCCTTCACGCACAGGCGGGCGCCACCCTCCTCCGAGACACCGGGATCGGACTCTTCACCGTCACCGCATACGGCCTCTCCCGCACCCTCGACAACCCCCTTCCCTTTGCCTACATCGACCTCGACCGGAAGGCGGGCGGACTTCGGTTCATGCTCCGCGCGGCGCGCGACCGCCTCCGATGGGGCCTCGGCCTCGACGCCGCCTTTCAGGCCGACGACCGCCGCAATTTCAACAACGATGCCGGACGGCCGGGACCGGATCGGCGGCTCGATCAGCGCGAGACGGTCCGCGACCTCGCCGCCTTCGGCTTCGTGAGCCTCCCGCTCGCCGCGCCGCTTCGCCTCACGCTCAGCCTCCGCGCCGACCACATCCGCTTCGCCATGACCGACCGCCTCCTCGCCAACGGCGATCAGTCCGGGAGCCGCACCTTCTCCGCCGTAAGTCCCGCCGCCGGCGTCGGCTATCGTCTCGGAAAACTGCTCTTTTTTGCCAACGTGAGCACCGCCTTCGAGACGCCGACGACCACCGAGCTCGTCAACCGCCCCGACCTCACCGGCGGATTCAACCCCGACCTCGGCCCGCAAAAAGTGCGGGGGCTCGAAGCGGGCGTGCGCGGCGCGCTCTCCGGCGTCCCGGTCCGCATCGACTTCGCCGTGTTCCGCCTCGCCGTGCGCGACCGGCTCGTGCCGTTTCAGGCGGAGGACGACGGCCGCACGTACTTCCGGAACAGCGGGGCCAATACCCACGACGGCGTGGAGGCGGCCGTCACGTGGTCGCCGCGCCCGTGGCTCACGCTCCGGACCGTGTATGCCGGCAGCCGGTTCGTCTTCGACGACGAGGCGCTCGCCGGGAATCGGCTTCCCGGCATCCCGCCCCATCGCCTCTTCGGCGACATGCGTCTGGAGCGGCGAGGATGGTGGGCGCGTCTCGCGCTCGAACGTGCGAGCGCGTACTTCGTCAACGACGCGAACACCGAGCGGAACGACGGATACACGGTCGTGGACGTGTACGCCGGTCACGCGGGGCTGTCGGTGGGCCGCGTCCGGCTTCAGCCTTTCGCCCGCATCGCAAACCTCTTCGACGTGCGGTACAGCGGCTCCGTGAGCATCAACGCCTTCGGCGGGCGCTTCTTCGAGCCCGCCCCGGGCCGGACCGTGGAGGCGGGTCTGAACGTGACGCTGTGACCCGCACGGCGTGGCGCTTCTCGCGAGCACGCCTTATCCTGCCCTGCGCCCGCCCCTTTGCCCCGACCGCCATGCTCGTCCCGATCCTCTCCGTGCTCATCCTCGCCTCCGCCGCGCTCCACATCCGCGCCGAATACGCCGGGCCGCGGATGCGGGTGTACGTGTTCAAGCCGCTCACGACGGCGCTCATCCTCCTTCTCGCCGCCACCGCGCCGGCAGCGTCCCCTTTCTATCGTGATGCTGTCCTTGCCGGGCTGGCCTTCTCCCTCCTCGGCGACGTCTTCCTCATGCTCCCGAAGGACCGCTTCATTCCCGGCCTCGTCAGTTTCCTCATCGCGCACGTCTGGTACCTTGTCGCCTTCACCGCCGGGACG
>JALSSK010000016.1 GCA_026984335.1 Rhodothermales bacterium | reverse complement strand
CTCATGAAGTCAAAATCGGCCATGAAGAAGAACGACTGGGTAGCGCTGGGGGTCAGCCTCGGCGTGCACGCGCTCCTCGTGCTGGCCTTATCGGTCATCACGGTGGCGGCCGCCGACGAACAACCGATCGGTTTCATCGAAGTGGACTTCGGCCCGCTCGCGCAGGGGCGTCCGGTCGAGCGCGCCGTGGAGACGCGCCCGGCGCCGGTGGAGGAGCCGGAAGCGCCGGAGCCGGAGGCCGAGGAGCCGCCCGCCGCCGCTCCCCCCGAGGACGTCAAGCCGGTGGATCTCCCGGATCAGCCGGAGCCCATCGTCGATGAGGAGGTCGTGGACACCCCCGAGGCGGAGACCATCGCGCCCGAGGCGCAGAACAACCCGGAGGAGGTCGCCGAGCCGGAGCCCGAGCCGGAGCCCGAGCCGGTGAAGCCCCTGGGCGGAGGCGCCGAGGACGGCTCGCAGGGTGCGGAGGACGGCGACCCCGGCGAGGCGGCCGACGAGACGAAGACCGCGCCGTTTCAGATCGAAGGCCTGAACCGCGTCCCGGTGAGCACGGCGCTCCCGGTGTACGCCGAACAGCGGAACGCCGTCATCAGCGTGCGCATCACCGTGGATCCGCAGGGGCGCATCGTGCGGCGGATCCCGCTTCTCAAGGGCAGCCCCGCGCTCGAACGCGCCGTCATGGACGCCCTCCTCCGCTGGCGCTTCAACCCGCTCCCGCCGAACGCCCCCCAGGAAAATCAGACGGGCGTCATCACCTTCCGCTTCCGCCTCCAGTAGCCGCCGGACCCGGCTTACGGTGCACGCCCGCCCACGTCTTCGGGAAGAGGCTCTCCATACGCCCGCCCGCGCCCTCGGGGCGGAACAGCCCGACGCCGTACGTTTGCTCTCCATGCCGGACGAGCACGTATCCGAACGCTTCGCACCGCGCCGCTTCCGTGGCCGTGAGCCGCACTTCCCGCCGGTCGAGATAGGCTCGGAGCTTCTCCCCGTCGAGCGAGACGACGTTTCGGGTGGCGGCGTGGCCGAAATGCATCGCCGCCTGCGTGCTCAGCTTTGGATGCCGGAGCGCCGTCTTGAGGAAATACATGCCCGTCATCTCCGGCGAAGGTTTTGCGGGGGGGCGGTGTGCGCGCGCGACGACGGAAATGTATTTGTCGTTGGGGCGGAAGAAGACGCACTCCTCGAAGGCCGCGCGGGGAAAGCCGAAACGCGCTACGAGCGGTGGGAGCACGTCGCCGGGATCGATCGGCTCGGGGAGGATGGCGGGCGGCGTGGGTGAAGGCCTCTCGGCGTCGGGTGACTTTTCGAGGACGGCGACGAAGAAACCGCCGGTGTCGTTGTGATGCGGCCAGATGCGAAGTGTGTGGCGGAGGTCGTCGGGGAACGACTCGCCTTCCCACGACGTGAGGCCGGGCGTGGTGTGAAAGCCGGGAACGGAGGCGGGGAGCAGCCGGACGGCGTCGCCGAAGGTCCGGAGCGTCTCGGCGACGACGCGCTCGTTCTCCTCCGGGGCGAAGGTGCACGTGGCATACACGAGGCGTCCGCCGGGGCGGCACCGGCCCGCGGCGCGGGCGAGCATCCGCGTCTGCATCCGGCCCATACGGAGGCTGTTCGCCCGGCTCGACTGCGCGACGACGCGGGGGTGTTTGCGCGTCGTCCCCTCGCACGAGCACGGCGCGTCGAGAAGCACCCCGTCGAAGCCGCCGCTTGCCCCGGGGAAGGCGGCGGCGTCGTGCCGCGTGACGCTGACGTTGAGCAACCCGAGACGGTCGACCGTCGTGCGAAGGACGTTCAGGCGGCCCCGGCTCAGGTCATTCGCGACGACGGTTCCCGCATTCCGCATCGCCACGGCGAGTTCGGCGGTCTTGTTTCCGGGCGCGGCGCACAGGTCGAGCACGCGCGCGCCGGGATGCGGCGCGAGGAGCATCGCCGGGAGCATGGAGACCTCTTCCTGGATGTGGAAAAGTCCGGCAAGGTACGATGGGAGATGGGCCGCTGCCGCCCCCTCGTGAAGGCGGAATGCGCCGGGATGCCATGCGATCGGCTCGGGGGCGCACCCCTCTGCCCGAAGCGTCTCGGCAAGCGCCTCCGGGGTCGTCCGGAGCGTGTTCGTCCATACGCACACCGGCAACGGACGGGCGAGCGCTTCCGTGAAAGCCTCCCAGTCGTCGATGATCGGGCGGTACCGCTCGAAGGGTTCAAACATGTCTGAGGGTCGGGTCTTTCATCATCACGCCCCGGTCATCTCCCCCCGAATCGCGCTTCGAGGTGGACATACACGGTCAGGTTCGTGACGGCTCCGGCGGGATGGGGACGATACGCGCCGTTCGTGAGATTGTGGAACGAGAGGGCGACGCGGAGGTGATCGCGCCAGAGACGTTTTTGCACGGAGAGGTCGATCATCAGGTAGGCGGGCCGCTCGGAAGGGAAGCGCCCGCCGCTCTCGAAGTCGGCAGGGCGAAAGCCGGGCCACAGGGTCTCCGACTCGAAGCGGACCCGCGCGTACAGGCTCAGTCGGGCCACGGGCTCGAAGCGGACCGTATAGCTCGCCCGATGCCCTGGTATGCCGGCCCACGCTTGCCGGAAAGCGACGTTCGCGCCGGAGACAGGGCGGAGGAAGGCATAGGAGAAGCGCTGATCGAGACTCGGCGTCGGTTGCCATCGCACGCGGGCGGCGGCTCCGAGAACCTGACCGGCGACACCGATGTGGACGACGGTGCGCGGGGCGAATCCGGGACCGTCCGGATCGAGGTGGAAGGCGGTCGTGGCGAGTGTGAGGCCCCGGAAGCGACGGTATGCGGCCGTGAGATCGACCGTGAGCGCGGGGGAGCGGCGCCATCGCCAGGAGAGCTCGCCGGTAAGCGTTCGGCTCGGGAGAAGGAAAGGGGGGAGGCCGAGATCGGCGCCGCTTCGCTCGAAGAATCGGAAGCCTCGAAGGGTCCACAACCACGGCGTGTCCTCCTCGTTGGGCGTCCGGACGGCATAGGCCAGGGTGAAGGTGAACGTGTGGGCGGGCGCGGGATGGAGGACGCTCGTGGCGAGACCCTCGAAACCGAGGCGGCCCGAAGCGAAGGCGTCGCGCGGGGCGCGGGTGAGATGGAGGGCCATTCGGTGCGTCCAGGCAGGGGCGGGACGAACGGCGAGACGAACGAAGACGCCGGGGAGCGTGATCGAGCGCCGCGACAGACGGTCGGTCGTCAGGACCCGCCGCGCATCGAGCGAAGCGCCGAGGGCGAGGCGCGCGCGGCCCGGAGCGAAGCGCATCTCGACGTTCCCGCGCAGGCGGTCCTGCCGCCAGTCCAACACGAAGCCCCGTTGATTGGGGCGCGGGTCGTGGTCCGTCGAGGAGAACCGGAGGCGGTACCGGAGCCCGGACGCTTGGCCCGGGGCGAAGTCGCCGGAGAGACCGGCGAAGCGGAAATGCTCATCCGTCGGGACCTCGATGCCGAGGGGGTCGAAAAAGCGGAGGTCCTGAAAGCGCGTCGTTCCGGCGAAGAGCCGGTGGCGTCCGCGGCGACCGTTCAGCCCGAGCATGATCGACGGAGCAAAGACGAACAGGCGCGCTTTCTTGACGCCGACGTACACCGCACGCACGCGCTCGTCGAGGGCCGCATCGGTGGCGTGGTGCTCGTCCGCCTTCAGCCCGGCGCGCACGAACCATCCTGTATCGGCGTACGAGACCTCGGCGAGGTACGTCGGCCCGATCCGGTCGATGTTCGGCGAGGCGAAGGCCGTGTACCGGAACGGCCCGGGATCGCCGACTTCGTTTCCGGCGGAGACGTGCCCGCGCGCGGACCAGCCGCGCCCCGGCGTCCGTGTGTGGAGGACGAGCGCGCCCGAAGGCGCAAACACCCCGGCGATCTCGACCGGGCGGCTGATCACCGTGACGCTGTCGATCTGAAGCAGATGGAGCGGCAGCGTGTTCAGGTTCTTCGCCCCGAACGACGACAGGTCCACGGGCAGCCCGTCGACGAAGAGCGTCCATGCGGGCGCGGCGTATGGTGCGAGTCCGAAGGCGGAGGCCGCCGTGGCATAGCCCTCGACGGAGACGGCGCTCCACGTGTCGATCATGGAGAAGAGATCGCTCAGGCGCGTCGCCCCCGAGGCTTCGATCTCGGCGGCGTGGATCACGAAGGCGTCCGTCTGCGCGCGGGCGGGCGTCGCGGCGAAGACGAGCGCCGCGATGAAGAAGGCGCACCGGTGTTTCATCGCAAGAACTCCCGCAGCCACTCCGGCGTGCGCATCCGATACGTCACGCCCGCCGAGACGTGGAAGAGCTTGAGGCGAAGGAACGTGAAGACTTTCGTATAACTCCCCGAAACGCGCACGGCCATTCGGCCGGAGAGGCGCAGGCTCAGACTCGAATGGAGCGAAAGGGCCAGTTCGCTCTCGTTCCGCACGCCGGCAAACGTGTCGTCGTCGAACATCATCCGGTAGTTGCCGACGCGGAAGCCGTTCTGCCAGGTGAGGCGCGGGGCGAGTCTGAGCCGAAGCCCCCATCCCGCATAAACGAGGAGCGCATCGAAACGAGGCACGGCGCCGGTTTGAACTCCGTATCGGTGGAGAAGACCACCCGCTTCGGCGAAGCCGAGGTAAAAAGGCGTCGTCACATTGAGGCCCCCGCCGGGTTCGGCGCGCCAGAATTCGTGAAGGAGATTGCGGTTCACGTTCACCGTGCCCGTGACGGAGAGTTCGAGGGTCTCGAAGGGTTGCGCCTGAAGCGGGAGCGCGCATGCGCAGAGGCAGAGCGCCGCCGCCGCCGCGTGGAGCGCGCGCAGGAGGGGCCACGGAGCGATGAAGGACGGGTGCGGCATCAGAAACGGAGCTTGAAGTTCCGGTCGAACGTGAGGCGTACGCCGAAGGCGGCCAGCCCCACGAAGCGCGTCTCGTCCGCCCCCTCCACCGCTCCCTTGTTCTTCGTCACGTTGACCCCGAGGTCGAGGCGGATCCACCAGCGGGGGTCGCGCTGAAAGAAGAGCCGCGCGCTCGTCCGCACGGTCCGCTCGACGGCGCCGGTGAGGATCGTCGGGACGTCCGAATCCTTCGCCGGGAAAGGCTGCCGGATGTCGCGTTCGCCCTGTGCGAGCACGTCGAGGCGGGGGGTGAGCGTGAGGCCGGGGACGAGGTACAGGTCGGCGAAGGCGTGCGCGTGGACGTAGTCGCTGAACTGGGTGGCGAGGCCGCGAAGGAGATAGAGAAAGCGGCCTTCGGGCTGTATGGTGTTGTACGTCCGCGCGGCGACGACGTCGAGCCCGCCGCCGAGGTCCACGTCCGGGCGGGCGGCATAGACGAGGCTCCCGGTCATCGCGAAAGAGGCCGGCTCCTGCCCGTTGAGCACGTCGAAGTCGTCGAACATGAGCTGTCCGTGGAGGGTGAGCCGTCCCGCGTGCAGCCAGATCAGCCCGGCTACGGCGCCGTTGTTTTCGTCGTTCTTCGGGCGGTTGTCCACGACGAAAAAGAAGGGGTTGGCGGGGTTGAGGTATTTGAGCGAGACCCCCGAGTTGCCGCCCGAATAGATCGCCGACTCCATGAGGCTGAGCACGAGGTTCGGGGTGGGCCGCCAGTCGAAGCGGTGGGCGGCGAAGAAACGCCGCTCGCTCGCGCGGACGGAGTCGTCCCCGGCGATGCCGGTGTATCGCCCGTCGGCGGTGATGCTGTCGAGTTCGCCGAGGAGGCTGCGGAGGGAGAGGCGCGGGCCGCCGAGCCGGAGGTTGAGCTGGTCGTACGAGCGGGGGTTGTCGCTCAGGACGACGCCGGGGCCGCCCGGCAGTCCCCAGTGGTTGGCGAAGCGTCCGAGGTAGACGGAGGCGAAGGGCGTGTGCGCGCCGGCATAGCTCTCCTCGCTCCGTGCCGCGAGCCGCCGGACCGCGTCGAGCCCGTCGGGGTCGCGGTGGTAGTACAGGTCGTGACGCGCCCCGAGCTGGGCGACGAACGGCCCTTTCTCGACGAAGACCTGTGCGAAGACGTTTTCGAAGGCATGCGCCTCCTTGCCGAGGGGACGGAGGCCGTCGAGGCGCCGGGTGTTGGCCGCCGAGCCGCCGCCGCCGAGCTGAACGCCGAGCACGGCCTCGTCGGGCGAGAGCGGGCGCTCGCGGAAGCGCGCGTCGAGCTGCGCCACCCACGCCGCCTCGACGGGCGAGAGGGCGCCGCGGTCCACGGAGCGAAGCGCCGCCGCCACCTCGCCGTAGCGGTACGGGAGCGCCGTCGGGTGAAGCTCGAGAAGCCGTCCGCGCCGCTGCAGCCGCTCGATGTACCGATACGCGGGGTCGTCGAGCGGGATGAGTCGGTTCGATTGCGCCCGCGCCGCGCCGGAGAGGGCGAGGGCGGCCATGAAGAGCGGGAGGAGGGCGCGGGAGCGACGGAGCATGGCGAGCGTTTCGGAACGTGAGGGCGCAAATTAGGGGCGAGGCGCGCGGAAATCAAAAGCGGGTTGGGTGAATAAAGGGGCCTCCTTGTATCGCAGGGGATGAATAAATATGTTGGTCCCGAAGCCGGGGTGCGGCCCGTCCGAAGAAACCTCCACACGCGCTCGTCATATAGGCGATGCCGTTCCCTTCCTCCATCGCTCGCGCCAGGGGAAACCGATCGTGTCGCGCAAGATCGAACTCACAGCATTGCTCCTCTCGGACGCGCTCGCCTTCACGGCGGCCGACGTGTTTTATTATCTCGCCCGGTTTCGGTGGATGTGGTTCGGTGAGCCGGAGATCTTCCCGGATACGCAACCGCTCTTCTTCGTTCTCTGGAACGTGGTCCTCGCGGGTTTCTGGATCCTGCTCTTCTTCTTCTTCGGGATGTACCGCGAACGATACGCGGCGAGCCGTTTCGACGAGCTCGTCTCGCTCATCAAGGTCGTCACGGTGGGGGTGCTCGTGCTCATCTTCGCCGTATACATCGACGCCCTGCAACCGGGGGCGAGCCGTCAGGCGATCTTTTTCTACTGGTTCGCAGCCGTCACGCTCGTCTCGCTCGGGCGCATCGGCGTACGGTCCGTCGAGAAAGCCCTGATTTTACGGGGATACGGCACGCACAAAGCGCTCATCGTCGGGTGGAGCGATCAGGTGGAGAAGCTCTACGACGAGGTGGCGCGGTATCCCGAGGCCGGTCTCGTGGTCGTGGGCGCGATCCGGCTCCGGCGTGACGCATCCGAGCCCGAGCCGCTCCCCGCCGCCGGCGAACGGTACCACTCGGCGGGCGACGGCGCGGGCGCTCGGGCGGTGGCCGCCGTCGCCGCCGAAGGGTCGAGCATCGAAGCGCTGCCGGACCTCATCGACGCGCTCGAAGTGCAGGACGTGCTCATCGCGCTCGGCTCGGACGATCACGACCCGCTCATGAAGGTGCTTCACCTCTGCGACGGCAAGCCGGTGACGATCAAGCTCGTGCCCGACTTTTACACCATCATCGGCGGCATGGCGCGGACGGAGCACATGTACGGCCTGCCCCTCATCGAGGTGCTCCCGGAGCCGATCCAGGCGTGGGAACAGAGCACGAAACGCCTGATCGACATCCTCGTCTCGCTCGTCGTCCTCACCGTCGGGATGCCGCTGTGGATCGTGCTCGGCGCACTCATCCGCCTGACGTCGCCCGGCCCGGCCATCTACCGGCAAAAGCGTGTGGGGCGGCACGGACGCGTCTTCACGATGTACAAGTTTCGCACGATGCGCCAGGACGCCGAAGCCGAGACCGGCCCGGTGTGGGCCCGGGAGAATGATCCCCGCTATACGCCCATCGGCCGGTGGCTCCGGAAGACCCGCCTCGACGAAGCGCCGCAGTTCTGGAACGTGCTCAAAGGAGACATGAGCCTCGTCGGCCCCCGGCCGGAACGCCCGTATTTCGTCGAAAAACTCGCGCGGGAGATCCCGCTCTATCGACGGCGGCATCGCGTCAAGCCCGGCATCACGGGATGGGCTCAGGTGAAGTGGAAATACGATCAGAGTCTCGACGACGTGCGGCAGAAAGTGAAATACGACCTTTTCTACATCGAGAACATGAGCCTTCGCATGGACTTCAAGATCCTCTTCCGGACCCTCCGCACGGCGATGCTCGGCAAGGGGCAGTGACCCGTGTGAAATCTCTGTGCTCTTCCCGTGGCCGCGCCTTTGCTTGATGGGCGCGGTGTAATTTCCCCTTTTAGAATTCATCCCGAAGCCCTCGCATGTCGAAGACCGAAGCCGCGGCGGAAGTCGATCTCAAGGCGCTCTTTCGCGCCCTCCTTCTGCCGCGTACGATCGAAGAGAAAAAGCTCCGGCTCATCCGTCAGGGACGGCTCTCGAAGTGGTTCAGCGGATATGGGCAGGAAGCCATCGCCGTGGGGTGCGCGTGGGCGCTCGAACCGAGCGACTACGTGCTCCCGATGCACCGCAACCTCGGCGTGTGGACGACGCGCGGCGTGCCGCTCCGCCCCCTCTTCTGCCAGCTCATGGGGAAGGAGGGCGGCTTCACGAAAGGGCGCGACCGGACGTTCCACTTCGGCCTGCCCGAGAAACGCATCGTCGGCATGATCTCGCATCTGGCGGCGATGCTCCCGGTCGCGTGCGGGCTCGGGCTCTCGGAGCAACTGAAAAAAGAGCGCAACGTCGCCCTCGCTTTCGTCGGAGACGGCGCCACGCGGGAGGGCGACTTCCACGAGGCGCTCAACCTCGCCGCCGTGTGGAAGCTCCCGGTGCTCTTCGTGGTCGAGAACAACGGGTACGGGCTCTCTACGCCCACCTCGGAGGCCGTGCCGGTGGAGAACATCGCGGAGGCGGCCGCGGGCTACGGCATGCCCGGCGTGGTGGTGGACGGCAACGACGTGCTCGCCGTGATCGAGGCGGTGCGGAAAGCCGCCGGCCGGGCGCGGGCGGGGGAGGGACCGACGCTCCTCGAGATGAAGACCTTCCGCATGCGCGGCCACGAGGAGGCCTCCGGCACGAAGTACGTCCCCGGCCATCTCTTCGCCGCCTGGGCCGACCGGGATCCCCTCGAGAGGTTCGCCGGGAAGCTCGTGAAAGAGGGCGTGATGACGGCCGAGGAGATCGAGGCGCTCCGGGCCGAACTGGCGAAAGAGATCGACGAGATCGCCGAGTGGGCGCTCACGCAGCCGCCCGTGCACAGCACCCCCGAAGCCGAACGCGCGGACGTCTTTGCCCCCGCCTTCACGGACTTCACGCCCCCCTCCGGACCGAAAAGCACGCGCCGTTTCATCGATGCGATCTCGGACGGGCTGCGGCAGGCCATGGAGCGCGACGAACGCATCGTGCTCATGGGGCAGGACATCGCCGAGTACGGCGGCGTCTTCAAGGTCACCGCCGGCTTTCTCGAGCGGTTCGGGCGTGAACGCGTGCGGAATACGCCGATCATCGAGAGCGGGGCCGTCGGCGCGGCGATGGGGCTGGCGCTCGGCGGCTTCAAGCCGGTGCTCGAAATGCAGTACGCCGACTTCATCACGTGCGGCTTCAACCAGATCGTGAACAACCTCGGGACGACGCATTACCGGTGGGGCGCCCCGGTCAACGTGACCATCCGCGCCCCGTACGGCGGATACATCGGCGCGGGGCCGTTCCACTCGCAGGCGATGGAGGCGTGGTTCGCGCACGCGCCGGGGCTCAAGGTGGTCATCCCGTCCACGCCGGAAGATGCGAAGGGGCTGCTCATGACGGCCATCGAGGACCCGAACCCGGTGCTCTTCTTCGAGCACAAGCACCTCTACCGCTCGCTCCGGGGCGACGCGACCGAGGCGCCGTTCCACCTGCCCTTCGGACAGGCGCGCCTCGCCCGGGAGGGGACGGACGCGACCATCGTGACGTACGGCCTCGGCGTGCACTGGGCGCTCGAAGAGGCCGCGCATCAGGCCGAACGGGGCTTCTCCGTCGAGGTCGTCGATCTGCGGACGCTCGTCCCCTGGGACGCCGAGACGGTGCTCCGGTCCCTGGCGAAGACGAACCGTCTCCTCGTGCTTCACGAGGCTCCGATGACGGCGGGCTTCGGCGCGGAGGTGGCGGCCCGGATCACCGAGGCCGGCTTCGAACACCTCGACGCCCCACCCGTGCGCGTGGCCGCCGAAGATCTGCCGATCCCTTTCTCTCCGACGCTCGAAAAGGAGATCTATGCCGCGAAAGTCCGCCTCCGCCCGGCGCTCGAACGGCTGCTGGCGTACTGAGGCGTAACGTGCGCGGCCTCCGGGCGAACGTACGGGGACCTTTCGCCTCCGACGCATGACCACGCCTCCCACACAGGCTGCAGCCTTCGACCACGGTCGCTTCGACGCGGCGCTCGACGCCTTCGTCGACGCGCGCGGGCGGGTCGATTACGCGGGGCTCAAACGGAGCGGCGCCCTCGATCCGTACCTCGCCTCGCTCGACGCCGCGACGCCCGAAGCGATGCCGCCCGCCGAACGCCTCGCGTTCTGGATCAACGTCTATAACGCCTGGACCCTCCGCCTCATCCTCGACCACTATCCCGTCCGGAGCATCAAGCGCATCACGCCGGCGCGGCTGCCGGGCCTCACCCTGTACCTGCCGAAGCTCAACAGCCCGTGGGAATATCGGATCGTGCGGGCCGGGGGGCGAAGGCTCACGCTCAATGAGGTCGAGCACGGCATCCTCCGGAAGACCTTCGGCGAGCCGCGCATCCACTTCGCGCTCGTGTGCGCCGCCCGAAGCTGCCCGAAGCTCCGCCGCGAAGCCTTCACCGGCGCTCGCCTCGACGCGCAACTCGACGATCAGGCCCGCGACTTCCTCCACGATCCCGCCAAAAACCGCATCCCCGACGCGCCCGGCCTCATCCGCCTCTCGCCCATCTTTCGGTGGTTCCGCCGCGACTTCGCCCGCGACGACCGGGGCCTTCAGGCCTTTCTCGCCCCGTATTTCGACGGGGACGTCCGGAATCGGCTCCTGCGCGGCGCCTATCGCGTGCGATACCTCCGGTACGACTGGCGGCTGAACGAGCAATGATCGCCCGGCCGCCGGTCGCATCGGAGGAAAGGCGCGGATCACTGCTTCGGCGAGACGATGACGACCCCTTTCATCTTCGCTCCCTCGTGCGGGATGCAGAAGTAGCCGTAGACGCCGGGCACGGTGAACGTGTGGCGGAAGACGGCCTCCGGCTCCAGATTCCCGGAATCGAACGGTTCGGCCCCTTCCGGAAGGCGGGCGCTTCCTTCGAGGGTGGCCCTGGCCGGATCCCCCGTCACGGTGTGCACGAGAAGCGACGTGTTGCGCCACTCCACCGTGCCGCCCACGGGCACGCGCACCGTGTCCGGCTCGAAGCGCAGCGTGTTCGTCATGCCCACGACGGCGTCGGGCGCCGGCGGCGCTTTCGGCGGGGTCTGCGCGGATGAGCAGGCCGCCGAAAGGACGGAGAGCGTGAACAGCCCCGAAAGAAGCGTGATTCGGAACGTCATCATTGGCCGCGCTCCGCTTTGGTCTCGAGGTTCTCGAACATGACGTGCCAGAAGGGGAGCTCCATGCCGTTGGGCAGCGTGAAGCCCGTCTTGACCGGCTTCTCGGTGAACGAGAGGTTCGGAGGATCCGGCATGAACGGCGGGATCATCAGATGGAACTGCATCCGCGTGGGCGTCACCTCATCGTCGAAGGCGAGCTTGTAGCCTTCGCCCCGCACGTACTCGGTGAGCATGCCGTGGATCAGGCGCGGCTTGTCGAGCACCTTGCCGTTCTTGCGCACCTCACCCATGCCCCAGAAAGCGACGTAGGCGAACTCCGTCGGCATGAGGGCCGTGCCGAGCCGGGTGACGCCGTGAAGGATGTGGTTGGTCACCACGCCGCCGAACGTGGGGAACTCCATGCCGTGACTGGCGAGCATGCCGCAACACCGCACCTCATACGTGTTGCCCTGTTTGTCTTTCCAGGAGGCTTTGAAGCGGACCTGATCTTCCGTTGTGGCGCCATCCACGGCGGTGGCATCGACGGCGTGCAGTTCCATGCGCCCGTCCGCCATCACGAGGTACTTGTCGCCGAAGGGGGAGGGCTTCTTCATGCGGGTGTAGTGGTCGTCTTCGGCCTCCCGCGCCGGCGGCGGGACGCCGTTGATGCCGGGCGTGCCCGCGAAGGCGCGCGGCATCGAGGGCGTGCCGAAGACGTACGTGTCGAGGCGGCGACGGTCCGGCAGGGCCACGAAAACGCCGCCGCTCGACTGGGTGACGGTGACGGAGATCGGCCCGCCAAAGAGTTTCGGCGGGTTCTTGACGTCCTTGTGGGCGATGACGTAGCCGCGCGCCGGGGCGAGGGCTTTGAGTTTCTGGAGCTGCTTCGCCATGGGCTGTCCGAGCGCCGAAGAGGACGCGAGACCGGAAAGGAGAAGGATCAGCGCCGCGACGGCCGGGAAGACGCGCGACGTGTGGGAGGTGGGGGGCCTGTGTGAGCGGTTCATGTTGCTTGACGGATCCGATGAATGGAAATGTTCACCCGTGCGTTCGATCCCGCAAGCGCTCGTTACAGAATTTGCGTAAAGACATCGTGAAGGAACCCGTTTGAGCGCACGACAGACCCGGCATTGTGTATCTTTCAAAGAAGAATTCGAACGAAAACCCTGCCTGTCATGTCGAAAACAAGAGTCTCCCCCATGCCGGAAGTCGGCGCGCCTGCCCCGGATTTCGAAGGGGTCACGCAGACCGGTGAGAAGATCCGGCTGTCCGATTTCCGCGGGAAGAAAGTCGCGCTGTACTTTTATCCGAAAGACGACACCCCCGGATGCACGAAGCAGGCGTGCAATCTTCGCGATCATCTCGACGTCCTCCGGGAAGCCGGGATCGTGGTGCTCGGCGTCTCCGGGGACGACGTGGCGTCGCACGAGAAGTTTGCCGGGAAATACCATCTCCCGTTCCCGCTCGTCGCCGATCCGGAACACGAGATCCTCGAGAAATACGGCGTGTGGGGCGAACGGAACCTGTACGGGCGCAAGTTCATGGGGATCAAACGCACCACGTTCCTCATCGACGAGGACGGGATCATCCGTCACGTGTTCAAGCGCCCGAAGGTCTCGGAGCACGCCGAGGAGATTCTGGCCAGGTTCGGCGTCACGGGGTGAAAAGAGGGCACAATCACGGGCGCGGGAAGGAACATGGCGGAAGCGCAATATGAGGCGGTGATCGGGCTGGAGGTGCATTGCCAGCTCTCGACGGCGACGAAAGCGTTCAGCCCGGAGCCCGCCGCGTACGGCGCGGAGCCGAACACGAACGTCGATCCGATCAGTCTCGGGCATCCGGGGACGCTGCCCGTGCTCAACGAGCGCGTGGTCGAATACGCGGTGCGGATGGGGCTCGCCACGCACAGCCGGATCGCGCGGCGCTCGGTCTTCGCCCGGAAGCACTATTTCTATCCGGACCTTCCGAAGGGGTATCAGATCTCGCAGTTCGAGACGCCCATCTGTGAGGGCGGCTTCATCGAGATCGAAGGCGAGGACGGGGCGCCCGGACGGAAGATCCGGCTCACGCGCATTCACATGGAGGAGGACGCGGGGAAGTCGATCCACGATCAGGACCCGTACGGCACGCTCCTCGACAACAACCGCTGTGGCGTGCCGCTCATCGAGATCGTGTCCGAGCCGGACATCCGCACGCCCGGGGAAGCCGCGCGCTACGTTCAGCGCATCCGGCAGATCGTCCGCTATCTCGGCATCTGCGACGGCAACATGGAGCAGGGCTCGCTCCGGTGCGACGCCAACGTCTCCGTCCGCCGAAGCGGGGAGACGGCCCTCGGGACGAAGACCGAGGTGAAGAACATGAACTCGTTCCGCCACATCGAGCGGGCGCTCGCCTATGAGATCCGGCGGCAGATCGACCTCGTGGCTCGGGGCGGGACGGTGACGCAGGAGACGCGCCTCTGGGACGCCGACCGCATGGAAACCCGCCCGATGCGCTCGAAGGAAGAGGCTCACGACTACCGCTATTTCCCCGACCCCGACCTCGTGCCCGTGGTGGTGACCGAGGCGTGGCTCGACGCGATCCGCGCAACGCTGCCGGAGATGCCCGAGGCCCGGCGTCGTCGGTACGTGGAGGCGCTCGGGCTGCCCCCTTACGACGCGGCGCTGCTCACCGAGGAGCGCGGCCTCGCCGACTACTTCGAGGCGACGGTGGCAAATCTGGCGGAACGGACGGGCCGTGCGGCGTCCGAAGTGGCCAAGGCCGTCTCGAACGTGATTATGACCGACGTGCTTCGCGTGCTCAAGGATGAAGGGCTCGACGTCGATGCTTTTCCCGTCACGCCCGACCGCCTTGCGGCCCTCATCCACCTCCGCCTCGACGACCGCCTCGGCTCCTCGGCGGCGACGGAGCTCTTCGAGGTCATGCTCCGTGTGGACGGCCCGCCCGAGACGCTCGCCCGCGAACGCAACCTCCTTCAGGTCTCCGACGCCGGGGCGCTCGCGCCCATCGTCGACGAGGTGCTCGCCCGGCATCCGAAACAGCTCGCGCAGTACCTCGGAGGGAAAGAGGGGCTCATCGGCTTCTTCATCGGACAGGTGATGCGCGCCTTTCCGGGTTCCCCCGACCCCAGACTCGTGCGAAAGCTTTTGATCGAGCGGATCGAAAAGATGCGTTGAGACGTACATCGACGGCGCTCCGGAAAAGGTTCGTCCGGGCGGAAAGAACGGATCCCATAGAAAGCATCTCACCAC
Source organism: Rhodothermales bacterium (assembly GCA_026984335.1). Taxonomy (GTDB): domain Bacteria; phylum Bacteroidota; class Rhodothermia; order Rhodothermales; family ISCAR-4553; genus JALSSK01. The sequence goes on along the minus strand of JALSSK010000016.1, from coordinate 10,991 downwards.
CGAGTCTTCATGAGGAAAAAAGCACAGTTCTCGGCCTTCGCGGCCTTCATCGTTCTCGTCCTGCTCGCCGCGACCGGCTGCGGCCGCGATTCCGGCGACGAGGCGAAGGTGCACGGCCGGCTCGAAGGCGTGCTCACGGTAAACCCCGCCGTCGATTCCACGCGGGATTATTCCGGCTTCGAGGTGCTCGTGATCGACAACACGAGCGGCGACGTGGACACGCTCGGCATGGCGGTCACCGACAGCGCCGGCGCCTTCGCGCTCGACGTGCGCGCGCCCTATCGCGGCGTCTTCCCGCTCATCGTCAGCCGGAACGACGTCATGCTCACGCTCAGCGAGCTCGTGGTGGCCGACGGCGACAGCGGATTCGTGCGGGCGGAGTTTCCGCTGCGGGGGCCGGGGCTCATCGTGCGCGGCTCGGCGGAGAACGGCGCGTGGATGGCTTATCGGAACGCGAAGGATCAGCACAACAAGGTGCTCGTCGACGTCATGAAGAACCGGGATTATGATCAGGAGCTCATCGCCCGGGTCATCCGGCAGACGAGCAACATGATGTGGAGCCTTCGGAAGACGTATCCGAACACGTTCGGCAGCGCCCTCGCAGCGACGGAGGCCGTCGTGATGCTCGACGGCTGGGACGACGCGCTCCTCGTGGCGCGCGCCCGTGAACTTCCGCCCGATCATCCGAACCTCGTCGAGGTGGTGCGTGCGGCGCGGCGTGCAGAAGCGCGGCTCGCCGGGCAGGAGGCGGCCCTCGCGCTCGTCCGCGCCTTTCAGGCGAAGGCCCCCGATGAGGAGACCTGGGTGGCGCTGCAGTCCGAGATCGTCCTCGCCCACATCGACAGCCTCGAACAACGGGAGGCGCTGGAGGCGGCGCAGACCCTCGCCGCGCGCGCCCCCGACAGCCGATGGGCGCACTGGAGCGAACGCGCCATCTACGAACTCGAAAACCTGATGCCCGGCATGCCCGCGCCCGGCTTCGCGGCGACCGACGTCGAGGGGCGCACGGTCCGTCTCGACAGTCTGCGCGGACGCGTCGTCCTGCTCGAATATTATGCGCCGAAGAACCCGATCTTTCAACGCGAACTGGGCCTTCGGAACCAGCTCTTTCGGGCGCTCGAACCGTTTCCCTTCACCGTTCTCTCGATCTCCGTGGACCCGGACACGCTCGTCAACGAGGCTTTTCTGGAAGGGCGGGACCTTCCCGGCGTCCATATTTTTGCGGAGGGAGGGCTTGAAGGGCCCCTCGCCCGGCTCTATAATGTGAACCTGCTTCCGACGCGCTTTCTGATCAATCAGAGCGGCCGCATCGTCAGCAAATACGTCGGGAGCGCGATGACGCCGCTCCAGATCCAGATCGCCGACCTGCTGAACCTGAGACGGACGGCGCGCGCGTCCGCCTCGACCCGTTGACGTCGTTTCCCATTCCTCAACCCGAAAGCCTCCATCTCTATGTTCGTCGCCGGAAACTGGAAAATGAACACCGATCTGCCCGCCGCCACGCGGCTCGCGCGTGAAATCGTGGCGTCCGTAGGAGACGTCTCCGACGTGCAGGTGGCGGTCTGTCCGCCCTTCATCAGCCTCGACGCGGTTTTCAACGTCGTCCACGGCTCGAACGTGCGGCTCGGGGCGCAGAACATGCATTACGCGGACGCGGGTGCGTTTACGGGCGAGATCTCGGCCGGGATGCTTCGCTCGGTCGGGTGTCATTACGTCATCCTCGGGCATTCCGAGCGTCGTCACGTCTTCGGCGAGACCGATGAGGACATCAACCGGAAGGTGCGGCAGGCGCGGGCGTACAAGCTCGCGCCCATCCTGTGTGTGGGCGAGACGTCGGCGCAACGCGACGCGGGGAAGGAGAACGACGTCGTTCAGGCCCAGGTCGAACACGGGCTGGCCGGCCTCACGGTGAAAGACGCCGGTGAGATCGTGGTGGCCTACGAGCCGGTGTGGGCCATCGGGACCGGGCGCACGGCCTCTCCGGAACAGGCGCAGACCATGCACGCGTTCATTCGGGGGCTGCTCATCAACTGGTTCGGTGAAGAGATCGGCTTCGGCATCCGGATCCTCTATGGCGGAAGCGTCAAGCCCGGCAACGCGGCGGAGCTCTTCGCCCAGACGGACGTCGACGGCGGGCTGATCGGCGGCGCGAGCCTCAAGACCGACGACTTCGCCGCCATCGTTCAGGCGGCGCGGGAAGTCGGGTGAGTTCGCGCACGACCCGGACGCGCACCTCTTAACCCAGCGATTCATCGCGGAGGTCGCCATGAAGCGACATCACGGAAAGCGTCTGGCGCTCGTCGCGGTCGTGACGGCGGCGCTCATGCTCGGCTGCGGACCGCCCCGGAAGATCATCCCGCCCAAGAGCATCGTCCCGGCGAGCGCCCGGGAGGTGGACGTTCAGGGCAAGCTCAAGAAACGGCAGATCAGCATCGTCGAAGAACTGCTCATCGGTGAACCCGGCGTCTACGTCGACGGGCGCACGGTGCGAATTCGCGGAAGCCGGCGGGGGCCGCTCTGGGTGATCGACGGCTTTTATACGGACACTCCGGCGGGTCTCAATCCCCGCGACATCGCGCGCATGTGGATCGTGCCCGACGGAAGCGGGTACGGACGACGCGGCGCGAACGGCGTCATCATCATCCAGACGAAGGTCGGGAAGGACGAGCGCGGCGGGTGAGGCGCCCTCACGCCGCCCGATGGTCGCCCGGGCTTCAACGCCCCACGCGGAAAAGCAACCCGCCGGTAAAGGCGACGCCCGGACCGTTTTTGCGATCGGTATCGACGAAGGCGGCGTGTTCGCCCATCGTATAGCGGGCCTGCCCGAACATGCGCACGGGGCCTTGCCCGATGACGGCTCCGCCGATGAGGTTGAGCCCGTAGCTCGTCCGCGCTCGGACGATGAAGCGCCCGACGACGGGAGCATCGACCGTGACGCGAGTGACGCCGAGCCCCGCGCCGAAATACGGAAGGATGCGCGACCGGCGCGGATGACCGAAGGGGATCAGCGCGTTGGCGTCGAACTGCCACGTCTGGAGATTCTTGACGTCGTTGAAGAAGTAGTCGAAGCTCGGATTGATGATGAGCGGGAGCCCTTCGAGGCCGAGACGGACCTGTCCGCCGAGGAGATAGGCGCCCCGTTCAGGTCCGTCGGAATGGAACGTGTCGGGACTGTAGCCCCCCTGAATGCCGATGTGCACCTGCGCATGAGCGGGCGCGCCGACGAAGGCGAGGACGAGCAGAAAGGGGAGGGTGCGAAGGGAGGATTTCATGGGGCATACCTCGCGGTTCATTTTACGAACGATGATTCGTGCGTGCCGAACGCCGCTTCCTCGGCCCTTGCGCTCGTATGCGTTTGGGAAGGATGCGACGGTGCGCAAAGTATTTGGCAAGAAGCGGACCGGGACCGGCGACGGCCGGGGGGCGCGGCGGGACGGGTTCCGCGGAGGTCCGCCTGCGCGCTCATTTTCAAATCGCCGCCTACAGGGTTATTTTGTGACGCTTCCCATACACCCATTCCCGAGCGTCATGAAAAATCTCTTCCGGCTGTTCCTCGTCGTCGTCTTTTTTCATTCCCCGATGAACGTTTCGGCACAATCCCGCGTGGTTGCGCTCGTCGGAGGAACCTTGATCGACGGCTACGGGGGCGCGCCGCTTCAAAACAGCGTCATCCTTATCGAAGGCGAACGCATCCGCGCGGTCGGTCAGGTTGGCGCGCTCGAAGTGCCGGAGGGTGCGGAGGTGATCTCCACGGAAGGGATGAGCGTCCTGCCCGGCCTCTGGGACATGCATGTGCATCTGATGATCAACGGGCACGCCGACTATGCGCACTGGGATCGGACGTATCCACCGCTCTTTCGCGACGTGATCATGCCCTCGTCCGCGCGGCAGCTTCTCATGGCCGGCGTGACGAGCGCCCGCGACCTGGGCGCGCCTCTCGAAGACATCCTCGCGGTTCGGGATGCCGTCAATGCCGGTCGGATCCCCGGCCCGACCCTCTACGTTTCCGGGCCGTTTATCCAGCACGAACCCTATCCCGGCACGGAGGCCTTCCGGTGGGGCGTCGAAGGGGAAGCCGACGCGCGGGCGAAGGTGGGCAGGCTCGCCGAGGCGGGCGTCGACGTCATCAAGCTGATCGACCAGGATCAGATGACGATGGGGGAGGTGCGGGCCGTCGTCGATGAGGCGCATCGGCGCGGGCTGACGGTGGTGGCGCACGCGCATCGGCCCGAGGAGATCCGGCGCGGGCTCGCCGCCGGCGTCGATTGCTTCGAGCACACCGGTCTGGCCACCGCGCCCGCCTATCCCGACGACGTCCTCGCCGCGCTCCGCGACCGCACGGCGAAGATGAATCTCGGCCCGCTTTTCTGGACGCCCACCGTCTCGCCGCTCCAGAACTACGAGTACCTCCGGGATCATCCGGAAGCACTCGACGATCCGAGCTGGCACGAGGGGCTTCCGGACTCGATCGTGGCCGACATTGCCGCGTCCGTCGCCCATCCCGGTGAGCTTCCGTACTATCAACTCACCCCTCTGCGCCGACCCACGCTGAAACGCAAATTCGAGCAACTCCGGGAGGCGGGCGTGACGCTCCTCATCGGCACGGACAGCGGCGTTCCGCTGAACTTCCACAGCCGCTCCACATGGCAGGAGCTCGATCTGTGGGTGCGCGTCTTCGGCATTCCCCCGATGGAAGCGATCCGGGCGGCGACGTACTGGCCCTCCGTGATGATGGGCGTCTCGGAGGAGGTGGGCACGGTCAGCCCCGGCAAGTACGCCGACATCATCGCCGTCCGGGGCGACGCGCTTCGGTACGTCAACCTCCTTCAGGACGTCGACCTCGTGATGAAGCACGGCACGGTGTACAAACACCGCCCGGTTCGGCCGGAAGCGTCCCGATAGGAGCCTGGGAGCGCGCTTCAATCGACGGGGATGAAGCGCTTCGCGACGCCGATGTACCGGGAGGTGTCGCCGGCGGGCGCGTGATACGTGTAGATGGAAAAGAGCACGTAATCCTTGCGCGCCAGCGAACCTTCCCAGCCGTAGGTGTCGGCGTCCGAGCGCGGCATGTGACCGAAGTACAGCGCAGGGGAGTCTTCTCGCTCGATGCGCTCGGTACGCTCGCGCATGAAGGCAGTAAAGTCGTCGGTGGATGGGTTGGATGACCAGAGCACCGGCATGACGATGAATGCGAGGATGATGATGGCCGTCTTCACAATTCCGCCCTCTTCCTGGTGAAACAATCGCTCACCTCTCGTCGCGCGCCGCGTATGGGTGGTCCGGCGAGGATCGGGGAGGTGTGGTGGAACTGCTTCCTGGGTGTTCACGGGGTATCGGCCCGGCGGTCGCAGGATAAAATGCAAGGGGCCGGAAAATGCCCTGTCGCAAGCGTTGTGACCGTTTTACCACAACCGGAGGATTTCGTCGCGGAAGAAGAGGGGCGCGGGGGCATCGGTCAGTCCGAGCGCCGCGTACAGTTCCGGGGGGACGCTGATGTCGGCCAGGTAGCCCTCGCCGGTGAAGGCGCGGGCTTCGGGCGGGCGGAGACCCGTTTTCGGCAGGGCCAGGGTGAGCGTGGCCTCGGCTCGGACGGTAGGTTCGAGCGCCTCGCCGGAGTCGGCGTCGAGGCCGGAGGGGACGTCGAGGCTGAGGATGGGCGCGGCGTGCGCATTGGCGCGGCGGATGATCTCGGCGGCGGCGCCGCGCGGCGGGCCGGAGAGGCCGTACCCGATGACGGCGTCGAGGAGGAGGTCGGCCGCGGGGAGCGACTGCAGACGGTCTGCCGGGAGGACGGGCACGCCCATGTTTCGGAGGATGGCGAGTTGCCGGGCGGGCGCGCCGTGGAAGTCTTCCGCCGGGCGCGTGGTGACGACGGTGACGCGAGCGCCCCGGTTGTGGAGATGGCGCGCGCCGACGAGCCCGCCGCCGCCGTTGCCGCCCGCGCCGCACAGCGCCGTCACTCGCCGGGCGCGCGGGTCGCCGCCGAGGAAGCGCGTGACGGCGACCCGCGCGAGGCTCCGCCCCGCGTTCTCCATCATCTGAAGGAGCGAGATGCCATAGTCTTCCTCCATCGCGCGATCGACCTCGCGCATTTGATCGACGGTGAGATAGGGGAGAGGGGGCATGGCGTACGGAACGTTCACGGGTGTGTCGTTGTATCGTCTTCCGGATGGCCGTTATTGCAATGGATCCGTGTGTCTTCGAGACGAAGCCTAGCGGGTACACCCCGGATAAACGAAAAGGGACAGCGAGGATTCAACGTTCCTCACTGTCCCTTCTGGCGGTCCGGACGGGACTCGAACCCGCGACCTCCGGCGTGACAGGCCGGCGTTCTAACCAAACTGAACTACCGGACCGTGCTTCGCGCACAGTTTTCAAAGATAAAGCCCATTCCCTCGCGCATGCAACCTCAGCTTCTTGAGGATTCCGTGGAGCTTGCCGGGCCGGGCTTCTCTTGTGGTCAGGGAGGGAATTGAACCCCCGACACCAGGATTTTCAGTCCTGTGCTCTACCAACTGAGCTACCTGACCTTGAAGGGCCGCCAATATAGGGTGGCGGTCCTGCACCTGTCAACAAACTCCCGGCAGGCCGGACGGTTTCACGGCGAGTTTACAAACGTAGAAGGGGGGGCGGGTCAGGATTTGCGCACGCCCCACATGAGTTTCGAGCGGAGCGTCCGGAAAAAATGCTGTTCGGGGAGCTTGATGAGGTTGACCGTGTGCCGCGCCCGTCGGATCGTCAGGCGGAGGGGGCGGTTCGTGAGCACGGAGCTCTTGCCGTCGGCGGTGACCACGTACGGGCGCTCGTAGTTGAGCACGCGTGCTTCGATGACGGAGCGGTCGGGGAGGACGATAGGGCGCGCGGTGAGCGCGTGGGGCGCGATGGGGGTGAGCACGACGGCCCCGCAGCCGGGCACGAGGATCGGCCCGCCGACGGAGAGCGAATACGCCGTCGAGCCGGTGGGCGTGGCGATGATCAGCCCGTCGGCCCAGTAGACGTTGAGCGGCGCGCCGTCCACCTTCACCTCGATCGAGACCATGCTCGTCTCGCCGCTGCGCATGAGGACGAACTCGTTGAGCGCCCACCGGGCGCGGAGCTCCGCGCCGTTGTCGGCCTGCGCTTCGAGCACCATGCGCGCCTCGATGCGGTAGTCGCCCGCCAGGAGTCGGCGCACGGTCTCGCGCATGTGGGCCACCTCCACGTCGGCGAGGAAGCCGAGCCGCCCGATGTTGACGCCGAGGATCGGCGTGCCGCGTTCCCCGATCTCATGCGCGCTGTTGAGCAGCGTGCCGTCGCCGCCGAAGGAGAGGATGACGTCGACGTGTTCGGCGAGGCGCTCCACGCCGTGCGAGGCGCAGAGCTTCTCGTCGAGGAGGCCGCGCGTGATCAGGCCCTCGGCCACGTTGCGATGCAGGCGAAACGCGATGCCCTCGCGCACCATCCAGTGGACGAGGTCGGCCACGGGCCGCCAGAGCTGTTCCTTGTGTGTATTACCGGTGATGCCGAAGATCATGGGCCGTCGGTGGGTGCCGGGGATCGGGTCTGCGAAACTAGACGGCCCTTTCGCAAAAAGCAAACCTCTTGTCCGCGGCGCCCGGCAAAGAAAAGCCGTGACGGACGTGTAACATCGCGACGAGGCGGAAGACTGACGAGCGATTGCCCGTTAAAAGAAAGAAGAAGCCGGATGGAAGGGCGCGGACGGGTTTCGTATGTTGACGTCCCGACCCTCGATGCATCGAACGTCTCACCCGAAAAACCCATGCACATCGTCATCGTCGGAAACGGCGTTACGGGCATCACCACGGCCCGTTTCGTGCGAAAGATGAGCGACCATCGGATCACGGTGATCTCCGCCGAGTCGGACCATTTCTATTCGCGCCCGGCGCTGATGTACCTCTACATGGGACACCTGACGTACGAGCAGACGAAGCCCTATGCGGACGATTTCTGGGAGAAAAACCGCATCGAGCTGCTTCGGGACTACGTGCGGGAGGCCGACGTCGCGGGCAAGAGGCTCTTCCTGAGTTCGGGCGCGGCGCTTTCGTACGACCGGCTCGTGCTCGCCACGGGATCGCAGTCGAACAAGTTCGGGTGGCCGGGACAGGACCTCGACGGCGTTCAGGGTCTTTACGGGCTGTACGATCTCGAACGGATGGAGCAGAACACGCAGGGCATCCGGCGGGCGGTGGTCGTCGGCGGGGGACTGATCGGCGTGGAGATGGCGGAGATGCTCCATGCGCGCCACCTCCCGGTGACGTTCCTCGTGCGCGAACGGGGATACATGGACTATCTTCTGCCGCCGGAGGAAGCGGACATGGTGGGGCGGCAGATCCGGTCGCACGGCATCGACCTCCGCCTCGGCACGGAGCTGAAAGCCGTCCTTGGCGACGAGGAGGGGCGCGTGCGGGCCGTCGTCACGAGCGCAGGCGAGGAGATCGCGTGCGGGTTCGTCGGGCTGACGGTGGGCGTGCATCCGAACGTCGATCTGGCGAAAGCTTCCGGGATCGAGACGAACCGGGGCGTGCTCGTGAACCGTTTCTTCGAGACGAGCGCGCCGGACGTGTACGCCGCCGGCGACTGCGCCGAGTTCCGGGAGCCCTTGCCGGGGCGAAAGCCGGTCGAGCAATTGTGGTACACGGGCCGCATGCACGGGCGGACGCTCGCGCGCACGCTCTGTGGACGCCGCACGCCGTATCGCCCCGGCGTCTTCTTCAATTCGGCCAAGTTCTTCGACCTCGAATACCAGACGTACGGCGACGTTCCCCCCGCGCTCGGGCCGGGCCTGCGGACGCTCTACTGGGAGCATCCGAACGGAGACCGGTGCATCCGCATCAACTACCGCGAGGCCGACGGCGCCGTGACGGGCTTCAACGTGATGGGCGTGCGCTACCGGCACGCCGTGTGCGCCGCGTGGATCCGGGAAGGGCGGTCCATCCGCTTCGTGCTCGAACACCTGGGCGCGGCGAACTTCGACCCGGAGTTCTTCACGCAATTCGAGGCCGAAGTCGTGGCGACGTACAACGCCGGGCATCCGGAAGCTCCCGTGCGGCTCAAGCGGAAACGCGGGCTCCGGGCCCTCCTCACGCACTAACGGACAGGCGCCATGCCATCGACGAACACGGACTTCGATCAATCGATCGGACTGACGCCCGGCCGGACGTTTCTGACGAGCGGGCAGAAGGTCGGGCAGGTTTTCGTGGGTTTTGGGTTGTTGCTCCTGCTCGCGGCGGCGTTCGGCTCCGAGGCGCTCTCGCCCCTGCGCTTCTTCGCAAGCGGGCTCGTCTCCCTCGCCTTCGGGCTCGCGATCTATTACGTGCCCGACCTGACCGCGCCGACGACGGCGCTCTCGTCGGGTGAGCGCGTGGGCCTCGGCCTTTTCGGCTTCGGCCTGCTCATGTTGATCGCGACGCTGGCAGGGCTGGGCAGTCTCGCGCCCGCGCTCTTTTTCTGGCTCGGCACCGGGCTCGTCACGCTCGGCGGGCTCCTTTTCATCCGTGCCCGATACGCAGGTCGGCCCGGCGGCATCCGAAACGACGGCGTGATGTTCTCGAACACGATGTCGCGCGGAGCCGTCGGCTGGCTGCTCGGGATCGTCTTTACGGGTTTTTACGTGCTCCTGTACTGGTTCCCCGCCGCGCTCGAGGGATTGATCCGCACGATGGATCCGCTGAGCTGGGTGCTCCACGGCAAACCCGCCGATCAGTGGTTCATGTACGGCACGTTCTACACGCTCGCCGTGCTCGTGATGGGCGTGCGCGCACTCTATAAATACCGGCACAACCGGTACCAGCGCATCCGCACCTTCTCGGTGATGTTCTTCCAACTCGTCTTTGCCTATCTGATCCCGTCCATCCTCGTGCTCTTCAACCGGCCGGAATTCTATTTCAGCTATTTCTGGCCGCTCAAATACAATTATCTGTGGCCGAGCGACGTCCAGTGGCTGATGAGTCAACCGGGCGGTCTCGGGGTGTTCATGGTGTTCTGGGCCGCTGCGCTGTCCTTCATCGCCACACCCATCCTCACGTATTTTTGGGGGAAACGGTGGTATTGCTCGTGGGTGTGCGGGTGCGGCGGGCTCGCGGAAACGCTTGGCGATCCGTGGCGGCACCTCTCGGACAAATCGGTGAAGGCCTGGCAGATCGAGCGTTGGATGATCCACGCGGTGCTCGTCTTCGTCGTGGCGACGACGGCGGTGCTGTGGATCAACTCGGCGACGGAGGGGGCGGTGCTCGGCGGCCTCTCCGGAGCTTATGCGCGGGTCTACGGCTTCCTCATCGGGTCGGTGTTCGCCGGCGTGATCGGCGTCGGCTTCTATCCGGTGATGGGCTCGCGGATGTGGTGCCGGTTCGGTTGCCCGATGGCGGCGACGCTCGGCATCTTCCAGAAATATTTCTCCCGCTTCCGCATCACGACCAACGGCGGGCAATGCATCTCCTGCGGAAACTGTTCGACGTATTGTGAGATGGGGATCGACGTGCGCTGGTATGCTCAGCGGGGACAGAACATCATCCGCGCCTCGTGCGTGGGGTGCGGCGTGTGTTCGGCGGTCTGCCCGCGCGGGGTGCTCAGCCTGGAGAACGGTCCGCGCGAAGAGCGATACAACGGCCCGGCGCTGATCACGGAGGACCTGACGATCCTCACCGACGAGGACGTCGAAGCGGGGGCGATCTGACGGGTCTTCGGGGCGTTGCGCTCCTGCCATGCGTTCGGTCATGGGCCGGTTCATGCGGCGAGATCCCTGGTCCGGCGTGCGGGGCGGCGCGGCCCACACGTGGTGCGAAATAGCCGGGACGAGGAGGTTATATTTCGAGGGCGAATGTGTTTTAGGGGACAGCACCGGTTTTTCGTTCCACGAATCCTCCCGCCCGCATGCTATCGCACGTCTGGAGCAGCGCCACCATCGGCATCGACGCCCTGCCGATCGAGATCGAGACCAACATCGACGCCGGGATGCCCGCGTATACCGTCGTGGGGTTGCCGGTGGGGGCGGT
>JALSSK010000015.1 GCA_026984335.1 Rhodothermales bacterium | reverse complement strand
GGCGTGCAACGATGCCTTTGCCGCACTCGACCTCCCCATCATCTGGACCTGGGAAACCTTCAAGGCGATCCAGCACACGCCCGGCAATGCCCGTCGCCTGCGATGGTGGCTGGAGCAGCATACGGAAATGCCCCTTCGTGAAATGGACCGGCTGGTGGAGCAGTTCATCCCGCTCAAGCAAAGCATCTACATCGAGCAATACCTGCCCGCGCTCCGGTTGCGCCCCGGCGTCGAGCGGATCATTGCCGAAGCCGTCGAGGCCGGGTTGCGGCTGGCCGTCGTCTCGGTCTCGCACGAGGCGCAGATCCACGCGCTGCTTCGGACGCACCTCGCCCCGTATTACGAGCATTTCCGTCCCATCCTGGGGAAAGAGTCGGGGGCGAAGACCGGCGATCAGGGCTTCCTTTACGAGCGATGCCTGGTCGAGATGAAGCTATCGCCGCACGAGGCGGTTGCCGTCGAAGACTCGGAGAGCGGTTTCCGCGCGGCCAAACGCGCCGGGCTCCCCACGGCGGTGATCTACAACGACTATACGTTCGGGCACGCCTTTCCCGGCGCCGAACTGGTGGCCCGCAGCCTGGAGCCGCTGAGCCTCGAACTCCTCATCCGTCTCTGCGCCGCTTCGATCCCCATGCCATACCCGAACTAGCCCGCCGTTTTTTTCCTCCCAACGCCCACGATCTTTTTTCGCCAGACAAACCTCGCACCGTCACATGAGCACTCCCAACGGCAACGCCCCCCGATCCCACTTCAAAGCCGGCGTGGTGGAATACAGCTCCGCCGACCGCTTCTACTACGATCCCGGCTATACGCCGAAGGACACGGAACTGCTGGCCGCTTTCCGCATCACGCCGCAAGCGGGCGTGCCGTGGGAGGAAGCCGCCGCCGCCGTCGCCGCCGAGTCGTCCTCCGGCACCTGGACCACCGTCTGGAGCGACCTGCTGACCGACCAGGCCCGCTATGCCGGGCGCACGTACCGCATCGAGTCCGTGCCGGGCCGCGACGACCAGTTCATCGCCTACATCGCCTACCCCCTCGACCTCTTCGAGGAAGGGTCGATGCCGAACCTGCTCTCCTCCATCGTGGGCAACGTCTTCGGGTTCAAGGCCATCCGCGCCCTTCGTCTCGAAGACCTCCGCATCCCCACCGTCCTGCTGGCTACGTTCGGCGGGCCGCCGCACGGCATTCAGGTGGAGCGGGACATGCTCAACAAGTACGGACGCCCGCTGCTCGGCGCGACGATGAAGCCGAAGCTCGGCCTCTCGGCCAAGAACTACGGCCGCGTGGTGTATGAGGCGCTCCGGGGCGGGCTCGACTTCACGAAGGACGACGAGAACATCACGTCGCAGCCGTTCATGCGCTGGCGCGACCGCTTCTCCTTCGTGATGGAGGCCGTGCTCAAGGCCGAGGCCGAGACCGGTGAGCGCAAGGGGCATTACCTGAATGTGACCGCCGGCACGATGGAGGAGATGTACAAACGCGCCGAGACGGCCAAAGCTTTCGGCGCGCCCATCATCATGGTGGACTACCTCACGGTCGGCTTCACCGCCTTCGCCTCGCTGACGAACTGGTGCCGCGACAACGGCGTGCTCCTTCACGCCCACCGCGCCATGCACGCCGTCATGGACCGGCAGCCGAACCACGGCATCCACTGGCGGGTGCTGGCGAAGTGGTGCCGCGTCGTCGGGGCGGACCACGTGCACAACGGCACCGTGGTGGGCAAGCTCGAAGGCGAACGCGGCTCCACCCTCGGCTCGACCGACCTGCTGCGCGAGCGCTACGTCGAACGCGACCTCGCGCGCGGCATCTACTTCGACCAGGACTGGCTCTCGATGCCGGGCATGCTGCCGGTGGCTTCGGGCGGCATCCACGTCTGGCACATGCCGGAGCTGCTCGACATCTTCGGCGACGACGTCATCCTCCAGTTCGGCGGCGGCACGCTGGGCCACCCCTGGGGCAGCGCCGCCGGCGCCGAAGCCAACCGCGTGGCCCTCGAGGCCTGCGTGCAAGCCCGCAACGAAGGCCGCGAACTGGTCAGGGAAGGACCCGACATTCTCCGCGCCGCCGCCGCCCATTCCCCGGCCCTCCGCGTGGCCCTCGAAACATGGAAGGACATCACCTTCAATTTCGACACCGTGGACAAACTCGACGCCCCACAGGAGGCATAAGCCGCCCCGTCCCTCCTTTCCCGTACGAATCCGGGCAAAGGCTCCAGGCGCCGAAAAGGACGGATTCCGGCCTTCTCCGGTGGACCCTGCGCCCCAGCATACGACAGACTCATGACGAACACCTTGCGCACCGAAACCTTCTCCTACCTCCCGCCGATGACCGAAGCACAGGTCCTCGCCCAGATCAACCACATCCTCGTGAACGGGTGGATTCCCGGCATCGAGTACACCTATCGGCCCGATCCCCACAACTCTTTCTGGAATTTCTACGAGCTGCCCCTCTTCGACGCGAAAGCGCCCGAGGACGTGATGGAGGCGGTGAATGCCTGCCGTGCCGCGCACCCCGGCGCGTACATCAAGCTCACCGGCTACGACAACAAGCGGCAGGCCCAGGTGCTTGCCTTCGTCGTCGAGCGCCCCGCCGAGGAAGCGCCGGCGGCCGGCTGAGGCGCCGTCTCACTCACGATTCTTGCCATCTAATTCCACAGGAGGTATCCTCGTGCCCCGCATTCTCAGACCCCAGACCATCATGCTCGGCATCGTCGGCGACAGCGCCGCCGGGAAGACGACGTTGACCCGGGGATTGGTCAGCCTCTTCGGGGTAGAAAACGTCAGCGCCATCTGCTGCGACGATTATCATCGATACAACCGGAAGCAGCGCAAGGAGATGGGCATCACTGCGCTTGATCCGGTCTGCAACTACATCGACATCATGGAGCAGCACTTCCGTATGCTCCGCGCGGGCGAACCGATCCTCAAGCCGGTGTACAACCACGGCACGGGCGACTTCGACCCGCCCGAGTACGTCCGGCCCCGGCGGTTTGTGATCGTCGAGGGTTTGCTCGGTTTCCACTCCCGCGCCATGCGCAACTGCTTCGACATCAAGGTCTACCTCAACCCGAGCGAGCCGCTGCGGGCGGAGTGGAAGATCAAGCGCGACACGACGAAGCGCGGCTATACGCGCGAGCAGGTGCTGGCCGCCCTCGAAAAGCGCGCTCCCGACTCCGAAGCGTTCATCCATCCCCAGCGGGCGCACGCGGACCTCGTCGTGCAGTTTTATCCCCCGCCCGAGAACAGCCGAGAGACCGGCGCCCACCTTAACGCCCGGCTCGTGCTTCGGCCCACGATCCCGCATCCCGACTTCACCCCGTTTCTCCCCATCGAGGGAGCCAACGGCGCGACGCCCTCGCTGCAGATGAAACTGGGCCGCGACGCCGGAAAACCCGCCGACATCCTCGAGGTCTCCGGAAGCACGACGCCCGAAGAGACGACGGCGCTCCGTCGCCGGCTGCGCGAGCACCTCCTTCCGGAGGACTTCAACGGCCAGATCCCCGAAGGCTCCATCGGGATCTATTACGACGGAAAAGAAAAACGCCAGTCGTACCCGCTCGCCCTGACCCAGCTCCTGATCGCCTTCCACATGATCCAGGCGCAGGAGCAGTTGAAGGGCAAGACCGGAGCGCCCGCCGCCGGCGTCGCGGAGCCGATCTGAAACGTCCCCTCTTTCCTTCACCGACCCTCTCCTCCGCTCATGGACCTCCTCCCTTCTCCCGCCGCCCCGGCCACGGAACGGGCCCTTCCGCCACTCGACGCGCCGCTCGTCCGGGGCCTTGCCCGCACGATTCGCGGCCTTGCGATGGACGCCGTAGAAAAGGCCCGTTCCGGTCATCCCGGCCTTCCGATGGGCATGGCCGACGTCGCCGCCGTGCTGTGGACGCGTCACCTCCGGCACGACCCCCGCGACCCGCAGTGGCCCGACCGGGACCGCTTCGTCCTCTCGGCCGGGCACGGCTCGATGCTCCTCTACGCGCTCCTGCACCTGACCGGCTACGACCTCCCGATGGAGGAGCTCATGCGCTTCCGTCAGTGGGGCTCGAAGACGCCCGGCTACCCGGAGTACGGCCACACGCCCGGCGTGGAGACGACCACCGGCCCGCTCGGGCAGGGCTTCGCCAACGCCGTCGGCATGGCGATGGCGGAGCGGTGGCTCGCCGAGCGCTTCAACCGGGACGGCTTCCCGCTCGTCGATCACCACACGTACGTCCTCGCCTCCGACGGCGACCTGATGGAGGGCCTCTCGCACGAAGCCGCCTCGCTCGCCGGGCACCTCGGCCTGGGCAAGCTCATCGTCCTCTACGACGACAACGGCATCTCCATCGACGGTCCGACGTCCCTCGCTTTCACCGAGGACGTGCCGATGCGCTTCGAAGCGTACGGCTGGCACACGATGCGTGTGGACGGGCACGACGTGGAAGCCGTCGACGAGGCGCTCGAAGCGGCGCGGGCGGAGACGAACCGCCCCACGCTCCTCGCGTGCCGCACGGTCATCGGCTTCGGCAGCCCGAACAAGGCCGGCTCCGCCTCGGCCCACGGCGCGCCCCTCGGCCCCGAAGAGCTCCGTCTTGCGAAAGAAGCCCTCGGCCTCCCCGTCGCCCCGCCCTTCTTCGTCCCCGACGACGCGCGCGCCTTCACCGAAAATGCCGTCCGTGACGGAGCCGAGCGGCGGGCCGCGTGGACGCGCCTCCGCGAGGCCTACGCCGAGGCGTTCCCGGACGAGGCCCGCGCCTTCGACGCGCTGCTCCGCGGCGCCCTCCCCGACGGCTGGGAGGCGGCGCTCCCCACCTTTGCCCCCGGCGAAGCCCTCGCCACGCGCGCGGCTTCGGGCAAGGTGCTCGACGCCCTCGCCCCCGCGATCCCGCAGCTCGTCGGCGGCTCGGCGGACCTTTCCGGCTCGAACAAGACCCGGCCCGCCGGCGAGACCTCCCTCACCCGGGACGACTTCTCCGGGCGGTACGTCCACTATGGCGTGCGCGAACACGCGATGGGCGCGATCATGAACGGGATGTCCCTCCACGGCGGCGTCCTCCCCTTCGGAGGAACCTTCCTCGTCTTCTCCGACTACATGCGTCCCGCCCTCCGCATGGCCGCGCTCATGGGGCGGCAGGTCCTCTTCGTCTTCACGCACGACTCCATCGGTCTGGGCGAAGACGGCCCCACGCACCAGCCCATCGAGCATCTGAGCAGCCTCCGCGCCATCCCCGGCCTCGTCACCATACGCCCCGCCGACGCCAACGAGACCGCCGAGGCGTGGCGCGCCGCGCTCCGACGCACCGACGGCCCCACCGCCCTCGTGCTCACCCGGCAGAAGCTCCCCGTCCTCGACCGGAGCGCCGCCGCGTGCGCCCCGAATTGCCTCGAACGCGGCGCGTACGTCCTCCGGGACGCCCCCGCCCCGCAGGTCATCCTCATGGCCTCCGGCTCCGAGACGCCCCTTGCCCTCGAAGCCGCCGATCGGCTGGCCCGCCGCCGGGTCCGCGCCCGCGTCGTCTCCGCTCCAAGCCTCGATCTCTTCGACGCTCAACCCGCCGCCTACCGCGCATACGTCCTTCCGCCGGACGTGCGGGCCCGCGTGGCCGTCGAGGCCGGCGCTCCACAAAGCTGGCGCCGGTACGTGGGCGACTACGGCGAGATCGTCGGCCTCGACCACTTCGGCGCGTCGGCGCCATACGAGACGCTCTACGAGCGGTTCGGTCTCACGCCCGACGCCGTCATCGAAGCCGCGCTCCGGTCTATGGCGC
>JALSSK010000014.1 GCA_026984335.1 Rhodothermales bacterium | reverse complement strand
AGCCTCTTCCGGAAGGGGTCGCCGCCCCGGCGGTGGTCCCGGCCGGGCGGCGGTTCACGTTTCCCGTGGAGAAAAACACGCCCGCCGTCCTCCCGCTCCGCCTCGACTCGCTCCTCTCCGGCGGCGCGGGGGTGGTGGCCGTCCACGTGCGCGCCGAACGACGCGAGCCGTGGCGCTCCGACCGCGTCTTCCGCGCCCTCGCCCAGGTGACCCGCCTCGGCGTGACGGCGAAGTTCAGCCCCCATCAGAACCTCGTCTTCGTCACCGAACTCGCCACCGCCGCCCCCGTGCCCGGCGCGCGCGTGACGATCCGCGACGCCCGAAACGACCTCCGGTGGGAAGGCGAGACCGACGCCGAAGGCCGCGTGACGACGCCCGGATGGGCGCGCCTCGGCATGGAGAAGCCGAACCCGTACGACAGCCCCGAGCAGTTCGTGATCGTACAAAAAGACGACGACACGGCCTTCACGGCCAGTATGTTCAATGAAGGGCTGGAGCCCTACCGCTTCGACGTCGCCTACGAATGGCGGCCGGAGGCCCGCACCGACGCCGGAAGCGTGTTCTCCGACCGCGGCCTCTACCGGGCGGGCGAGACGGTCCACGTCAAGGGCATCCTCCGAACCCGCGCCGACGCCGACTGGTCGCCCGTCACGGACAGCGTGCGCGTGTTCGTCGAGGGCCCGACCGACGACGTGGCGCTCGACCGCCGCTTCCTCCCGAGCGATCTCGGCACGTTCGACTTCTCGTGGACCGCCCCCTCCGACGCCGCCCAGGGCCTCTACTCCGTGCGCGTGGCGTACGCGAGCGACACCTCGGCGGCCACACGCAGGTATTATGAACCGGGCGATATTGCGCGCGGCAGCTTCCGCGTCGATGCCTTCCGGACGGCCGACTTCGCCGTCGAGGCCCGGGCGCTCGCGCCGGCGTACACGGCGGGGGACTTCTTCGAAGGGGTCGTCTCGGGGCGGTACCTCTTCGGCGCGGCGATGGGCGGGCAGCCGGTCCATTTCTCGCTCCGGCGTCGCCCGGGCGAACACGTCCCGCCCGGCTTCGAAAGTTTTCGCTTCGGCGTGATCCGCTCCGATCGCGGCCTCTATGCGACCCTCGCGCAGGGAGATTCGCTTCTCGACGCCAACGGCGAGATGCGCGTCCGCGTCCCGCTCCCCGGCAACGAATACGGTGCGCCCGCCACCCTCGTCTTCGAAGCCGCCGTCACCGACCCCGCCCGGCAGGAGCTGTCGGCGCGGCAGGAGGTGACCCTCCATCCCGGCCTCTTCTACATCGGACTGAAGCCGCACACCACCTTCCTCGAGCTCAGCCGGAACCGGGAGATGCGCCTCGACGTGGCGACGGTCGACCCGGCGGGGCAGCCCGTGGCGGCGGAGCATCTCGTCGTCGAGGTGGTCCGGCGGCAGTGGAACAGCGTGCGCGAGGTGGGCGTGGACGGGCGGCTCCGGTGGCGCAGCGAATACACCGAGGAGCCCGTCGGGAGCGACACCCTTTCGACGGAAGCCGGAAAGGCGAAACGCCTCCGCATCCCGATCGCGCGCGGGGGGAGCTATCTCATCCGCGCCACCGGCTCCGACGTGCGGGGCAACACGATCCGCTCCGAGGCCTATTTTTATGCGACGGGCGAGGGCTACGTCTCGTGGGAACGGAGCGACGACGACCGCATCGACCTCATCCCCGAGCGGACGACGTACCGCCCCGGCGAGACCGCCCGGTTCATGGTCGCCTCGCCGTATGAGCGGGCCACGGCGCTCATCACCGTCGAGCGCGACGGCATCCTCTCGAGCCGGGTGGAGACCCTCGTCGGGAGCGCGCCGCAGATCACGGTACCTCTCACCGAGAAGCATCTTCCGAACGTCTTCGTGAGCGTCATCCTGCTCAACGGAAGGACCGCGAAGCCCACGCCGGCCTCCGACGCCGGAGCGCCGGGCTTCAAGATCGGCTATGCGGGCATCGCCGTCGATCCGGGCGTGCGCCACCTCCGCGTCGCGATCGCGCCCGACCGCGCCGCGTACCGCCCGGGCGCGGAGGCGACGGTGACGCTCCGGCTGACGGACGCCTCCGGGCGCGGCGTGCCGGGCGAGATCGCCTTCGCCGCCGCCGACGCGGGCGTGCTCAACCTCATCGGCTATGCCCTCCCCGATCCGTTCCGCGCCTTCTACGGCCCGCGCCCGCTGAAGGTGCTCACGAGCGAGTCCCGCGCGCACCTCGTGCGGCAGCGCAGTTTCGGGCAGAAGGAGGAGGATGCCGGGGGCGGGGGCGGGGGCGGGGGTTACCTGCTCCGGCAGGACTTCCGCCCGCTCGCCCACTGGGCGCCCGCCCTCCGCACCGATGACCGGGGCCGCGCCACCGTCTCGTTCCGTTTCCCCGAACGCCTGACCACGTTCCGCCTGATGGCCGCCGCCCTCACGGCGGACAACCGCTTCGGTGCGGCCCACACGGACGTGCTCGTCACGCAGCCGCTCGTCCTCCAGCCCGCGCTCCCCCGGTTGGCGCGGCTGAACGACGCCTTCGAGGCGGGCGTGCTCGTCTCGAACCGGACGGACGGCCCCGGCACGGCCGTCGTCGCCGCGAGCGCCGAAGGGCTCACCCTCACCGGCGCGGCCGCAAAGACCGTCGCCCTCGCGAAGGGGGAGACGAAAGAGGTGCGCTTCGCCTGGCGCGTCGACGCCGTCGGACCGGCGAAGCTGACGTTCACGGCGGAGATGGGCCCCGCGCGCGACGCCCTCACGTGGACGCTCCCCGTACGCCTCCCCACCTCGAAACACGTCTCCGCCACGTTCGCCGCCACCGACGGCGAGGCGCATGAGGCGCTCCGGCTCCCGGCCGACCGGCTGCCCGGCCTCGGACGCTTCGAGGCGCGCCTTTCGAGCACCGCGCTCGTCGGGCTCGACGGAGCCTCGCGCTTCCTCTTCCGGTACCCGTACGGCTGCCTCGAACAGCGCACCTCGCGCATCCGCCCCCTCATCCTCGCCACCGACCTCCTCGACGCCTTCGACCTCGACGCGCTCGACGGCGACCGGAAGGACGTCATCGAGCAATGGCTCGCAAAGCTCGACGATTTCTGGACGGGCGACGGCTTCAGCCTGTGGCCCGGCGGGCGGCGACCGTCGCCGTACGTGAGCGCCTACGTGGCGCTGGCTCTTGCCGAAGCGGAGGCCGCCGGCTTCGACCTCCCGGAGGCGCGCGCCGCCGAAGCGGTCGATGCGCTCGCCCGTCAGGTGCGCAACCGGAGCGCCCGCCCCGGCTATTATACCGCGCCCGTGTGGAACGACACGCGCGCGTTCATGCTCTACGCACTCGCGCGGCACGGTCGCATCCTCGAAGACGAGGTGTACACGCTCGCCGAAGCGCTTCTCGCCGACCCCCGTTCCGGCGTCGAGGGTCAGAGCCTCCTCCTCCGCATCGTCACTCGGGCGAACAGCCGCCTCCTCGCTCCCCTCCGCCCGCGCCTCCGCGACCGCCTCCGGAGCCGCATCCACATCGAACCGGAGACGGCCTTCTTCACCGTGCCCGACCGCCCCGAGTGGCGGTGGATCTTCGCTTCGAACACCCGCGCCACCGCCCTCGGCCTGACGGCGCTCGTCGAAGCCGACCCGTCGGACGACACGCGGCAACTGGCCCAGAAGATGATCCGGTATCTGATGGACGCGCGGGAGGACGGCCACTGGGCCTCCACGCAGGAGAACGCCGCCGTGGTGGACGCCTTCGCAACCTATTTCGCTGCGTTCGAGGACGTCGCGCCGGACTTCGAGGCCGAGGTGCGGGTGGCGGGCCGCCGCGTGCTCGCCGAGACCTTTCGCGGGCGGAGCCTGCGCGTCGCCGCCGCCACGCTCCCGCTCGACGCCCTCCCGCCCGACGGCGCGGCGGCGGTGGACGTGACGAAGACGGGAAGCGGGCTGCTTTATTACTCGCTCCTGCTCGAGACGTACGACGCCGACCCACAGCCTGCCGTGGACAACGGCCTCCGCCTCACCCGCACGATCCAACGGCTCGACCGGAGCGGCGCGCCCGCCGGCTCCGAGATGACCACCGGCGGCGGCACGGTCACCCTGCAGGCCGGCGACCTCGTCCGCGTCACGCTCCGACTCACCAGCCCCGCCGACCGCAACTACGTGGTCGTGGACGATGCGCTGCCCGCCGGGCTCGAAGCGCTGAACACGGCCTTCGAGACGACGAGCGCGGTGGCGAAGGAACAGACCGGAAGCGACCGCTGGTGGGGTTCGTTCAATCACACCGAGATCCATGACGACCGCGTGCTCCTCTTCGCCGACTACCTCCGACGCGGCGAGCACACGTACACGTACGTCGCCCGCGCCGCCACGCCGGGCACGTTCGTCCACCCACCCGTCCACGGCGAGATGATGTATCGCCCCTCGGTCTTCGGGCGCACGGCCACCGGCGCCCTCGTCGTCGAAGCCCCCGCCGAGGGGATGGCGGTGCGATAACCTGCAGACACGGGATGAAAACCCGGCGCATCCGTCGGGACGCTTCCGTCATCGGAGGAGGACGCGATCAAGCACATGCACCGTGGTCGAGGGACCGATGCGGGATGTTCGGCCGGGCGTCTTCGAGCCGGTGCTCGCCGAGATCGCCGCCCTCGAGAGCATGGATGCGCCCGAACTCGTGCGACGGACCTCGGCCGAGCGTTCGTCCCACGAACCGGAAATGCTCGAAGTGATGGGAGAAGCGCCGGGGTGGGCCGCGTCCTGCCAGACTCGAGACATCCGCACCCCAGAGTTTTCCGACGACGGACGCCACATTGCTCCGGCAACCCCTGCCAATGTGGACATCCTGGCGTGAGGTCACGTTCAATGCCGCATAAAGTCTTCGATGCCGTAAAATGGTGCGCCGCATTCGAGAAGCACACCACCGGGACATGAGCGCCTTGTCGCGGGCGGTACGTCTCGCGTATTATCGAGAGAAAGGAAGAGAAGCACAGATCAGACTCGAAGCGCTCGCCGAGAAGCGGAACGGCAGAACATCCGATCCCGACGATCCTTGAGCATCGGGCGATCGGGAGGTGTATCTTCGGAAAGACGCGCCCTCTCTTTCCCCATCGAAGTCCCCGTTGCCGAGCCATGCCTTTCCACCTCATCGCCTTCGACGCCGACGACACCCTCTGGGTGAACGAGCCGCTGTACCGCGCCGCGGAAGAAGAACTCGAACGCCTGCTCGCCCCTTTCCTCGGCGACGCAATCCTCACGAAGCGCCTGTACGAGCGCGAGCGGCACAACCTCGCGCTCTTCGGCTACGGAGCGAAGGCGTTCATGCTCTCGATGATCGAGACCGCCATCGAGCTGTCGGGCGGGCGGATCACCGGCGCGGAGATCCAGCGCATCATCGACACGGGCAAGGGCATGCTTCAGACGCCGGTCCGTCTGCTTCCGCACGTCGAGCCTACCCTCGACCGCCTCGCCGAACGCCACCGGCTGATGCTTCTCACCAAGGGCGACCTCTTCGATCAGGAAAGCAAACTCGCCCGCTCGGGGCTGTCCCGGTATTTCGCGCACGTCGAGATCGTGAGCGAGAAGAATCCGTCCGTGTACCGCAGCCTCCTCGACAAGTACGCGGTGGATCCGGACCGTTTCCTCATGGTCGGCAATTCGCTCAAGTCCGACGTCCTTCCCGTGATCGAAGCCGGCGGGCACGCGGTGCACATCCCCTATCACACGACGTGGATCCACGAGCACGTAGACGACGTGACGCCCTACCGCGACGCTTTCACCACGCTCGAACACATC
>JALSSK010000013.1 GCA_026984335.1 Rhodothermales bacterium | reverse complement strand
TCGGAGAGGGTGCGGCGGCCCGAGAGCGAGAAGACCTGATACCCGCCCGAGTCGGTGAGGATCGGCCCGGGCCACTGCATGAACCGGTGCAGCCCGCCCGCCCGTTCGAGCACGTCGGGGCCGGGGCGGAGATAGAGGTGGTACGTGTTGCCGAGGATGATCTGCGCGCCCACATCGGCCTGAAGCTCGCGCGGCTGCACGGCCTTCACGCTCCCGACCGTGCCCACCGGCATGAAGATCGGCGTCTCCACGACGCCGTGGGCCGTCTCCAGCACCCCGGCGCGGGCGTTCGTCTCGGAATCGGTATGGAGAAGCGTAAAACGCATCGGCTTCAGACAGAGGGGAACGATTCGTCGCGTCTTTCATCGAAAGAGCAGAAAACGACGAGCCGCCCGGTAAGATTCCGCGCCCCCTCGAAGCGCGTGTTTCGCACGCCCCGACCGCCATGACCGCCCCCTCCGACGACGCCCCCGAACGCGCAAGCGACGCTCCGAACGAGCCCGTCGGGCGCGAGAGCGACGACGCGCCTGCGCGCGCGCACGACGGTCCCACGAAGAAGGAACAGATCCTCTCGCTCTACATGGCCGGCATCCGCGAGATCGAGGACCTGGCGATGCTCACCGGCGTGCGCCCGAGCTACGTCGGCGCGGTGCTCAAGGAGGCCAACCTCCGCCCGGAATACTTCGACCTCTACACCTCCACCTCCCACCCGATGAACGTCTATTCGAAGTTCTTCGCGGGACGGCTCGGCTTCAAGGACGTGCCCACGGCGCGGCGCAGCGTGGCGCTCATCGACCGGCTGTACCATCAGTTCGGCAACGTGGGCGACCGCGCGGGGCAGCACCACGCCCTGCTCATGGCGCTCACCATGTACAACCGCGCCCGGTGGACCGGCAAACGCGAGGAAGCCGACGTGTACCGACGATGGCTCCTCGCCCACCTCGGCGGCCGCGACATCTGGAGCGAGGAGGAGACGGCGTGAACGCCCGGGGAGAGACGTTTGAGCATCATTTGCTTTTTTCTCGTTCAATGTTTGCCATTCATAGTCATTATGACTATAATGATCGATACGTATGCTTTACCTCAATCTTGAAGAACTGGGGGCTTTAGCTCGCCAAGTGAGAGAGGAAGCCGGTCTGAGTCAGCGTGAAGCTGCGGAACGTATAGGCTCGTCGCAGTCTAACGTCAGCGCCGCTGAAAAGGGAAACAGTTCGAGATACATCAGTGTTGCGCTTAGCATCATTGAGAAAATTGGAGGCAAGCGCATCGAAGGTCCGCTTTATGGAATAGTGGAAAAAAGGGATTCGCTCGAATGAACACTCCCCCGGAAAAAACGGCGGCGGATTTTTTTGCCGGCATAGGTCTGGTAAGTCTCGGACTCACGCGTGCCGGATGGACGGTGAAATACGCCGTAGACTATAGTGAAGATAAACGCCAAATGTATGAGGCTCATTTTGGGCCCGGACATTACCACGTCAAAGACGTGGCGGACGTAGCTCCGGAAGAGATTCCTCCCGTTACGCTTTACCATGCTTCCTTCCCGTGCACGGATACCTCGGTCGCCGGGACGCGCGCGGGCATCAACAGCGGAGAGTCTTCTGCCTTCTGGAGCTTTGCGGATATTCTGAAAGGGGCAGGAGCCAAACGCCCCCCGCTCGTTATGTTGGAAAACGTGGAGGGTTTGCTCACTTCCAACAAAGGCGAAGACTTAAGGGCCATTCTAAAAACATTGAATGACCTTGGTTATGCAACGGACCTCCTGCTCATCGACGCCGCCCATTTCGTGCCCCAAAGTCGCGTCCGCCTCTTTATGCTCGGGCTGCTCCATGAAAAAGGTCAGGACCCGCTGGAGCAAGAGATCATCCTAAATCAAAAGGCCCTTGCCCGGCCCGAAAAAGTGGCAACGTACATCCGCTCTAATCCCGACATTTCCTGGACGCTTCGCCCGCTGCCTCCGCTTCCGCGTCTTTCGCTTCGCCTTGAAGAAATCGTAGACCCGGAGGCAACCTGGTGGACGCGCGAACGCTCGGATTATCTGTTCCATCAAATGTTCGAGCGTCATCAAAAGGTGATACATCAGATGATGTCGCAACAGCGTTGGTCCTACGGAACCGTTTTTCGTCGCATGCGCGAGCGAGAGGGGCGGCGTCAATCGACTGCCGAACTGCGCTCCGACGGCATCGCCGGTTGTTTGCGCACGCCGAAAGGCGGAAGCGCGCGCCAGATTCTTCTGAGAGCCGGATACGGCCAATTCGACGCGCGCCTGCTGAACGCCCGGGAATGCGCGCGCCTCATGGGCGCCGATGACTACTCCATTCTGCCGGAATTGCCCTTAAATCGAGCATTGTTCGGCTTCGGCGACGCGGTTTGTGTGCCGGTTATCGAATGGATTGCGGAGAACTATCTTGACCCGGTTATCGAGGAATGGGCAAAGCAGAGACTCGCGGCTTAATAGCTCTCATCTCTTATACACGCTCGCCGTCTTCGATGCGCAATATGACCTCTCCATGCTCGACAACCCACCCGTAACTGATGCTCTTGCGGTATCGCTGACGAGGATTCGGCCCGGAATACGCGCGCCTCAATCCCTCAAGCCAACCTTCAAACTTCTCCTTCATTTTTGATCCAGGCACCCGTCGAACCACCAAATGCCTGTAATCATCGCTGTATGAAATGAACACGTGCCAATCGTTCTCAATGTCCTCGAACAGCTTTTCCTCTCCGTGATTGCGATGGTACTGATATTCAAAACTGTTGCCCATTACGGCTGACTTGATCTCGTGTCGGGTTAGATCGGAGCCGTATCCTTCGCTCTTTATATCCCCCATGAGGATTGCGCCGAAAAGCTCCCAATCTTGAGACGACACGCTTCCCACTATCGGAAAACCGTATTCCCTGAGCAAACGCTGCTTCTCAAGGTCGTAGATTCGTTTTTTGTAGAAGGCTACTGCTTTCCGAATGTTAGATTCCGTCACGTGGCATGACCGTAATAATTATAGCCGCATAGGGCTTGAATATCGAGCGCAAGCCCCGACACCGTCAACAATCGTTGCCTCGCCCCTCTGAAGCTCGCCGTTCGTTGACCAAGTTGTTGATCCGCGTTACCCACCACTTCAGCGCTCTCGGATTATTTATGGAATGCTCCCAAATGCGCAACACCTTCCACCCTTCGTCTTCCAACTCCTTCTTGATTTTTCTGTCGCGCCGCCGGTTGCGCGCAATCTTTTTGCTCCAGTAATCGCGGTTTGATGAAGGCATCCGTAAGTGTTGGGGGCAACCATGCCAATAACAGCTGTCAACAAAAATGGCAATTCGGCTGTCTCTATGCGCCAAATCGGGTTTGCCCGGTATATCTTCGGGGTAGTATTCGAAATCCTCTATGGCCAAGGGCGCAATAGCCTTGAAGAATCGCTTTTCCAGCTTCGTCCCCTTCGACTTGATGGCAGCCATCGTCCGGGAACGTTGTTCTTCCGATCTATCATCCACTGCTCTTCACCTCCGTCAATTCCATCTCCTCTGATCGGGGCCCCTCATCAACCGTCCCCCATCTCCGAAGCCGGAACGACGGGCAGGCGCACCTCCGTCTTTTCCCACCGAAGCGTCAGATCCGCGCCGCCGGCGGCAGGCTCGAAGGAGATGGTAAACTGATCCACCATGTCCTCCAGCGGATGCGAGGGCGCCTGCACGACGAGCGCGTCCTGCGCGGGGTCGTAGACGTTCGGCGTAAACGTGCCGTCGGCATCGAGGCGGCCCGTGCCGTCGAGGCCGAGCTGGGGGCTGAAGTGCACGACCCACTCCGACGGGCCGGGCTCGGTGAAGATCGCATACGTGCCCGCTTCGAGGCGCTTGCCGCCGACGAGGAGCGGGCCGGTCGTCGTCAGCTCCGTGGCCTCGTTCGCGCCGGTGCGCCAGAGCTTGCCGAACGGCACGAGGTACGTCGCGCTATCCGTGTTCGCGCCGAAGATCGCGCGGTCCCGGACGTACGGGCGGCTGTAGACGACCTTCACGTACGTCTCGCCGAGGTGCGTTTTGGCGATGCCCGTGGGGCTGGGCCGCCGCGAGGGATGCAGGTCCTGCGCCGCGACGAAGGCGGGCGCGGCAAAACAGAGCGCGAGAAAGAGGACGAACGCCGGACGGCGCGCAAAACGAGCGTGGGGAAGCATGGGCTTTCGGGGGTCGGTGGATACGTTGTGTGCCCTAACATACGAAAAACCCAACCGCCGCGTCGCGCGCGCCCGGCGCTCGCATCCGGGCGACGTGCCGGACGGGACGCATGGGGCAACCCACGGGGCGCCCCTGCGGGCGCTCGTCTGGAGAATGGCGACCTCCTTCCCGATGCGCTCGTTCCCATGCTCCGCGTCCCAAACGACCGGCGCTCCCTTCCGTGCGGCGCGCCATCGGTGGCGCATGGGTGTTTGGGGGTGTGACCGTGACGTGAGCCGCAGGAAACGCATGACGCGAGCCGAAAACCTGACCGCCCCGTCGGCCTTTTTGCGTCCGCGCCCCGTATTTCCGACGGCTTAACCTTCCGCCATTGCCACGGCCTCGTCGAACTTGACCCCGACGAGCTGCGAGACGCCGTGCTCCTGCATCGTGATGCCGTACATCCGGTCGGCGGCCTCCATCGTGCGCTTGTTGTGCGTGACGAGGATGAACTGCGTCGTCTCCGAGAAGGAGCGGATGAGCTTCATGAAGCGGTCGATGTTGGTGTCGTCGAGCGGGGCGTCGACCTCGTCGAGGATGCAGAAGGGGCTGGGCTTGACGAGGTAGATGGCGAAGAGGAGCGCGATGGCGGTGAGGGTCTTCTCGCCGCCGGAGAGCTGCGCGAGGGTGCTCGGGCGCTTGCCGCGGGGCTTCGCCATGATTTCGATGGGCGATTCGAGGAGGTCGCCGGGGTCGCGGAGCGTGACGTCGGCGGAGGCGTCCTCGCCGAAGAGGTCGACGAAGAGGCGGCGGAAGTTTTCGCGGATGGCTTCGAAGGTCTCCTCGAAGCGCGCCGAAGCGGTGGTGTTGATCTCGTCGATGGTGTCGAGGAGGGTGGCCTCGGCGTCTTCGAGGTCCTTGAGCTGGGTGGAGAGGAACTCGAGCCGCGTGTTTTCCTCGTCATACGCTTCGAGGGCGAGCGCATTGACCGGCCCCATGCTCCGGATCTTGTCGCGCAGGCGTTTGACCTCCTCCTGCGCCGCCGCCTCCCCGAAGTCCGGCGGAATCTCGACGGGGTCGTCGAGGAGGGAGCGTCCGAAGTCTTCTTCGATGTGGGCGAGGAGGTCCTCGGCGCGGGTGCGCACCTCGGCGAGGTGGATCTCCCGGCGGCTCTCTTCGCGCATGTCGTGCTCACGTTCGCGCCGGAGTTCACGCAGGTGCGCTTCGAGGTCGGAGATGGCGGCTTTCGTCTCCATGAGCGCCGCCTTCGCCGCGCCGGCGGCGGCTTCGAGGTCGATGCGGTTCTCGCGGACGGCGGCGAGTTCGTCGTCGAGGGCGGCGGCGCGGGCCTCGGCGGCGCGGAGTTCGTCGTCGAGACGTTCGAGGGCGGCGGCGCGGGCCTCGGCGCGGGCTTCGAGGTCGGCGAGCGTCGCGCGGGTGCGGTCGAGCTCGCGCCGGAGGTTGTCGTGCCGGTTGCGCGCTTCCACGGCGGCCACATGCGCCTCGCCGTACCGATCGAGGGCGGCGCGGCCGGCGGCCTCGGCTTCGCGGAAAGCATCCTCGGCGGCGGCGCGACGGCGGCGGGCGGCTTCGAGCGTCTCCTCGGCGGCAACGAC
>JALSSK010000012.1 GCA_026984335.1 Rhodothermales bacterium | reverse complement strand
CGGAAGACGCCGCCGAGGTCGAGCGCGTTCTTCAGCTCCACGCCCACGCCCAGGCGCGTCACCGCCCGGTCGAAGGCGCCGCCGGTCCACACGGCGCCGGCTTCTTTTATTGACCCCCCGTGGATGGCCGGAAGCATCCTCGCGCTGGCCGTCGTCATCAGCCTCGCCGCCGGGTTTGTCCCGGCCCGGAAGGCCGCCCGCGTCGAGCGATCCGGAGCGCACGTGAAGGGGCCGGGCGATACGGGTTGAACATATAGCGGCTGTCAAAGATCTTGATAATGGATGAAAGGAGATACCGGTCTCACTACCGGACACTTCTCGGGGATCCTTAAATGAATTCCGTCCATTCGTCAGGACATATTTTCGAATATGGTTCCTAAACTCAAACAGCTTTTTCCCAGAATAGTGAGGCTGGAAGTGCAATTTGCGGTGCACCTTCTTGACAAGATTGTTTTTTTTTTTAAACTATGCCCAAGCTCTGGTGAGCGTATGACAAATTGCACTTCTGACATATGTCGTGTGATTCAAAGCTTTTAGTTGGGTCAACATCGACACGCTCTTGAGGCTTCAAACGAGCCCAATATGGAGTAATTATGCATCCTGTCATACAACTGCAACGTTTTCCCCAAACCCTGTGACGTATGCTGAAATATGCCCAATTGATCGCATAATCAGCGCATCCATGTTTTAACCCGAATCTTATTGTGGAGGTATCTCAATGAAAAACCTGGTCCGTTTTGTGAAAAATTTCCTATTCGCCGTCACATTATCGCTTCCGGCCGCTCTTATGGTTAATCTTCCCGAAGCAAGTGCAGCTCCTGAGCATACCATGCAATATGACCAAGTGATCATTCATTATGGGGACGGAACTACGGAAGTGTGCCGGCATTGTGATCATTTTGGATCTGAATGCACAGATCCGGATCACACCACGATTTGCTAGTGAGTTGAAATCTGTTGATTTTGTCATATAGCGGAGGTCGTGGTTGTTGGCGTTTCGGGTCCTGAAAAGGACGACACCCCCATTCATGTGGGAAACACCACACCATGACCCTTTTCAACCCGGCAAAGTCATCCCGGGCTCATCGAGAGCTTCTCCCGAGCCAGCCGAAGGAGGTCCGTGCGTCACGTGTGGCCCCCGAGGCTCGGAATGAGCATCGGCGACGAGCGGTAGATCCTGCGACTCGCCTTTTGGATTGCGCTCGGAATGACGGTTTGGGTGGGGGGCATGTCATTGCCCTTCGCTATGTGACGTTTCTTGCTTCTGAATACCCTTTGTCCCGTGGAAGTTATGCTTGGATTGAATTTCTTTCTTTTGTCGGCTTTGCAGTTTTTTATGTCTCATGCAGGGGTGGGTACCGGCAATCCTGTCGTTGATGATCCCTTCCGCGTGGTGAAAGAAATCAAGCTCTCGGATGAAATACCCATCGGCACGATAGGTTCTATCGATGTGAATGATGAGCGGCAGTTGTTGATCGCAGATCCCATCGGACGAAATGTGATGTTGTTTGATTGGAATGGTGCACTTCTCAAAGTGCTTTCGGCTGAGGCATGCGATCCGGGCTTGAGGTGGCAACCCGGCGAAGCTTATTTCCGGCCGGATGGCTCTATTATAGTGCTTATTTCAAGTCCTCCCTGGGGCGTCATCTTCTCGGGAGAGGGGGAATGTATTCAGAAGACGGACGAAAGTTTTCTCTCCCCTAAAAGTTTTTGCGTGACTTCCGATTATATGTTTGCCTTGCATACGATGAATCCCGACCGTCCGGATCGTCTTGATCTGTACATTCAAAAATATGATTATAACGGTAAAAGCATTGGGCCCTTTGCGGACCTTCCCGATGACTTCGCTCACGTCAATCATCGTAGCGTTTTCAGGGGCCTCGTATGTGACGAGGATGGAACGGTTTACGTATCTCTTGCAAGCGGGCCGGAGTTGTTTATCTATAACAGTGCCGGTGAGTTGGTGAACACTATCAGAGAGGTTCCTTCGTATTACAGGGCAATTCGTGAAGATGTCGCTTTTACTTCGGACCTACAATATTTGATGAGGAAATTCAAGGAAATAAATAACACTAAAACGCTTATGTTTTCAATATTCAAGCTGAATGTAAACAGAATTCTGATGCAATTTAGAAATAATTCCCATGAATATGGTGTGCAGGTGATAGATGTGAGGCGCAAAAGGGCCATCAATGAGGAGGAAATTATTGCCCATCGTCTTTTTTATTTTGCTGGTGAGAATTATATCTATGCATTTAGGCAGGCAGATATAAACGAAAGGGGGGAATTGCCCAATCCAAGTATCCTGGTGTATGAGTTTGCAAGATAGAAGGGAGGGGAATAGTAGTCGTTCTGGATAACGGGAACAAGGGCGTGATTAAGGCGGAAAGCGAAATGAAGCGAGATGTTGTCGTAATATCAATTTTAACAATTGGATTGATGAGCAGCTTTTTGCTATACCGAAATTACCATGACAGTGGTGGTTCGGGTCAAGCCAATCTTAATAATAATCAAGCGAATTTGTGTGTTCAAAACATAAAATTGAATTGGTTGTACAATGGTTCTGAGTTTCCGGATGTAGAAATGATAAACGCAATAGATAGTGATAATTTTCGCATTGGGATAAAAGGAGGATATTCGATCGTGATTGTGATAGGTAAGTCGGGGTGCCAGTCATGTCAGATTAGAGAGTTAAGAAATTTAGCCTCACTCTACGACGAGATGAAGCGGGAGGTTTCTTTCTATGCGGTATATTACAATGATAAACATGTAGATGATAAGGCTGATCGATTAGAAGCTTTGCAATTGCGAAAGCTTGGTTATGTAAAGTTTCCTGTTTTATATACGAATGATTATACATTTGGAAATTACATGGCAAATAGTCACGTTCCGATGATTTTTATCCTTAAAGATATGCTTGTGGTGTCAAGCTATATGCCGACCCCAGAGAGTGATGCGTTATCTCGTGTTTTTATGAAAATATTGCGTCGTAAACTAGGTCAATCATAGATGCGACGCGCCCGCGTTCAACTCAAAACGGCACGGCAGCGCGGATGCGGTAGTACAGGTCGTAGCCGTGGCGGGCGAAGAGGTTGGCGGCGGGGCGGGCGAGGCCGACGGCGTGCATGATCCGGAAGACGCCGCCGAGGTCGAGCGCGTTCTTCAGCTCCACGCCCACGCCCAGGCGCGTCACTGCCCGGTCGAAGGCGCCGCCGGTCCACACGGCGCCGGCGTCGGCGAAGGCGGCGGCGGTGGTCGCGCCGAGGGAGACGACGCCGAAGAGCCGCGTCCGGAGGTCCGGGAGGAGCGGGACGCGGTACTCGACCGTCCCGAAGGCGACGCGGTTGCCGAGGACGAAGCGCCGGTAGCCGCGCACGCGCTCGGCCTCTCCCAGCGAGACGAACCCTATGCCGGGCGCCTCGAACTGAAGGAGATCCCACCGGGCCAGCCCGATCACGTCCTGCGCGAGCGGCGTCCCCGTCTGCGCCTCGAAGCGGCCGTAGACGAAGACGCGGTGCGCGCCGGGCGCGGGAAGGATGCCGAAGGCCGCCACGTCGCCCCGGAGGAAGCGGGCGTCCGCGCCGAGGAGCGGAGCCGCCGCCGTCAGCCGGAGGCGCACGCCCACGCCGTCGAGCGGGTGGACGACGTTGTGCCGGTACGGACGCCGGCGCTTCCGGACGAAGGTGAGGCGGAGGTCGGCCTGCTCTCCGGCTTCGGGCCGGGGCAGGTCGTCGACAGTCCGCTCGAAATCCTCCGGGTTGAGCGGGTCGATGGCGGCGAAACGGACGCGCACGCCGAGGCTCGTGACGGTGTACGGCGCGTCGCTCCAGTCGAGCGGCCACACCGCCGTGACGTCGCCGCCGGTGAACTGTTCGGCGAGGATCCCATTGCCGTAATACCGCGCCGCGCCGGGGAAGCGGTAGAGGTTCAGGCTGAGCGACGGATGCCACGTATTGTTGACGTACGAGCCGAGGAAGAAGCTCTCGCCGCGCGGGTCGGCAAGCGAGAGGTTGCCGAGGGCGAAGAGGGCGTGCTT
Organism: Rhodothermales bacterium; assembly: GCA_026984335.1. Lineage (GTDB taxonomy): Bacteria > Bacteroidota > Rhodothermia > Rhodothermales > ISCAR-4553 > JALSSK01. The sequence continues at coordinate 1,739 of JALSSK010000012.1, read as the reverse complement.
GCCGAGGGGCTCCACCCACGCCGTAAAGCCTCCGACGCCCCAGTCGTCCGCGCTGTTGAAATACGGGAAAGCGAGCGAGGCGGCATGCGTCAGGTTGGGGAACGAGCGGTATCGGTATCGCTTCTCGATGAGGTCGGGGTTCGGCGCGGGGGCGGGCGGAACCTCGCGCGGCGGGCGAAGCGCGGTCCACGCGGCATACGCTTCGGGCACGAGCGGCGCGTGGTTCTCGGCGGCGCGCGCGGCGTCGATGCGGAAGGCGCGGTCGCGCTCTTTCGAGACGCCTACGCTGAGGGCGAGCGTCCCGTCGGCGTGCGAGGCGTCGGGCGGGAGCCAGTCGAAGGCCGTCGCGCCGCCGGCGACGAAGGTGACGCGCCGGGTGGTTCCGGCGGCGAGGTCGCGCACGAAGACGTTCGGCACGTCGTCGCGGAGGGAGGTGAAGGCGAGGCGCGTCCCGTCCGGGCTCCACACGGGCCGCCGGTCGTCCGCCGCGCCGTCGGTGACGGGCGTGACGACGCCGGTGGTGAGGTCGAGCACGGCCACGTCGCGCGTGCCGCCGGCGTCGAAGCGGGCGAAGGCGATCTTTTCTTCGGAGGGATGCCACCGGGCGGCGGCGAGCTGCACGTCGCCGGTGAAATGCGTCAGCGGCGTCTCGGCGCCCGTGGCGAGGTCGAGGAGGAAAAGGTTCGCCGTCCCGCCTTCGGAGCCGATGAAGGCCAGCCGCCGCCCGTCCGGCGCGAAGGTGGGGGCGGTGGCGCGGCGGCTGTACGTGAGCCGCCGCCGCCGCCGGCCGTCGGCGTCGACGAGGTAGAGGTCGTAGAGGAGCGAGCCGTGGCGTCCGCGCGTGCGGCGGGCATAGGCGAGGCGTCGTCCGTCCGGGCTCCACGCCGCCGCCGCGATGCTCCCCTCGGCCGCCACGTGGGCCTCGCCCGTCGCCCGGTCCACCACGTACAGCCGCCGCACCGGACGCTCCGTCGAGGCGAGCGCCACCACGGCCAGGCGCGTCGTGTCGGGGCTGTACCGGAGGTCGAAATAATACGCGCCCGGCAGGTCGAGCGGCGGCGCGCCGAGCGAGTCGGGCGTCTCCATACGGGCGGCGAGGGCGTTGTAGTAGACGTTCACGTGCCGCCGCCACCGGTCGTAAAAGTCGCGGTACGACCCGCCCGTGACGGCCTCGAACGCGCTGAAGAAATCGTGGACCTCGACGAGCCCGAGGAGCGCCTTCTTCCGATGATGGAGCAGGCGGGCGAGCGTCGAGTCGCCGTACTGTTCGGCGAAGAAGCGCACCTGACTGTGGCCGACGGCATAGAGGAGCCGCCCGTTCCACGCCGACAGCCCGTCGTCGTACGAGAGGCGGTCGTCGAGGACGGCGGTGCGGAGCCACCGGTCGCCGCGGAAGGCGTCCCATCGCTCGGTCTCATACTGCGCGAGGCCCTCCGTGAAGAAGCGCGGGAGCGGATCGCCGAAGAGGACGGCAAACGGGCCGATCTTCGTCCGCACGGCGCGGTAATGGAAGAGGTGGGTCAGTTCGTGCGCGATGACCTTCCGGAGCCACTTCTCGCGCCCCGTCCACGCCTCGGCCACCTCGTTCACGTGCACCCAGATATCCGTGTATCCGTTGCCCACGGGCGCGGCGAAGCCGTTGGCGATCTCGTCCTCGTCCGAGAGGTAGAGGCGGAGCTTCTCGTCGAAGGACACGCCGAGGTTGGCGGCGAGCGTCCCGTACGCGGCCTCGGCGACGG
>JALSSK010000011.1 GCA_026984335.1 Rhodothermales bacterium | reverse complement strand
GTATTTCCCGTCGATCACGTCTTCGACCTCGATCAGGAAGCCGGCTTCCCGGCTCACCCGCGCGAGCGCCTCGATGCTCAGCGGCGCGTCGCCGTCGAGGAAGACCTCGACCACGCGCGATCCCTTCCGTCCCCGCACGATGACCTCGACGACGAACATCGATTCGTCGATCACCTCTTCCACGAGGGTGCGGACCCGCTCTTCCGGGGTTGCCGCTATTTTCACCGACTCGGTCATGTCACGTTCGTACGTATTGCAAAAAACGCCCGATCCGCTGGGAACGGGCGCCACTCAGGAGGTACGCCAACTAAAAAAGGGCGGCTGCAAACCGGCCCCTCTCTTCCTCGCAGCACTCAATATACACCCAACGGAGGCTGCTTCGCAAACCTTTGCTGCAGGGATTGAAAACGCTGCCGGGCTATTATTGTTTCCTTGATTTTTAAAGCGTTGTGAGACCGTTTCCTCCGAACCGATGCGTCTTGGTTCAGACGATTGTGGGACGGCGCTCGTCTTCGACCGGTTCCGGATAATCGAGCATATAGTGCAATCCCCGGCTCTCGCGACGCATCTGAGCGCTTCGGATGATCAAATACGCCACGGCGATCATGTTTCGAAGTTCGCACAGCCCCGGGGAGACGCGCGAGCGACGGTAGAAATCTTCCGTTTCTTCATAGAGCATCCGCGTCCGCCGGAGGGCGCGTTTGAGCCGGAGATTCGACCGCACGATGCCGACGTAGTCCCACATGACACGACGGAGTTCGTCGCGGTTGTGGGAGATGAGCACCCACTCATTCGGGCGCACGGTGCCGCCGGCGTCCCACGGCGGGACGTCTTCGCGCCAGGCGACTTCACGGGCATATGCGATGGACGGAGCAATGGCTCGGTGACTAAAGACGAGCGCTTCGAGCAACGAATTGCTGGCAAGCCGGTTGGCCCCGTGAAGGCCCGTGCACGTCACCTCACCGCAGGCAAAAAGGCCGGCCAGCGAGGTCCGCCCGAAGAGATCGGTCTGCACCCCGCCGCACTGGTAGTGGGCCGCGGGCACGACCGGTATCGGCTCTCGGGTGATGTCGATGCCATAGCCGAGGCAGGTCTCGTAGATGGTCGGAAAATGCTCGCGGATACGGTCCGCGGGGCGGTGCGAGACGTCGAGCCAGACGTGCGGGTCGCCGGTCTGTTTGAGCTGATCGTCGATGGCGCGGGCGACGATGTCGCGGGGGGCCAGTTCGGCGCGGGGGTCGTACTTCGGCATGAAGCGCTCGCCCGCCCGGTTGAGGAGCAACCCGCCCTCCCCGCGCACGGCCTCGGAGATCAAAAACGAGGCGGCTTCGGGATGATACAGCGTGGTCGGATGGAACTGCACGAACTCCATGTTGGCGATGCGCGCCTTGGCCCGATACGCCATGGCCGTCCCGTCCCCCGTGGCGATGGCAGGGTTGGTCGTGTGGAGATACACCTGCCCCGACCCGCCCGTGGCCAGGAGGGTCGCGCGGGCCAGGAAGGTCTTCACGCGATCGGCCTTTTCGTCGAGGACGTACGCGCCGAAACAGTGCATGTCGGGCCGGAGGCGGCTCACGTGTTGCCCGAGGTGGTGTTCCGTGATGAGTTCGAGCGCGAAGTGGAACTCGAAGATGTGAATGTTCGGATGGGCGCGCACCTTTGCCAGCAACGCCCGTTCGACCTCACGGCCCGTGGCGTCGGCGGCATGCACGATGCGGTGCGCCGAGTGCCCGCCCTCGCGCCCGAGGTGCAAGAGCCCGTTTTCCCGCGTGAACCGTGCCCCGAAGTCCATCAGTTCCCGAATCCGCCGGGGTCCCTCCCGCACCACCACCTCGACGGCTTCGCGGTCGCACAGGCCCGCCCCGGCCGTGAGTGTGTCCGCGATGTGGCTCTGATACGAGTCCTCATCGTCCATCACCCCCGCGATGCCGCCCTGCGCGTAGTTCGTGTTCGACTCCGCGGACTCCTTCTTCGTCACGATGGCGACCGTGCCGTGCCGGGCCACCCGGAGGGCGTACGAGAGTCCCGCCACGCCGCTTCCGAGCACGAGAAAATCGAATCGTTCCATACCCATACCTCGGCCGGCGGGACTACGACGACGCTCCGGATTCCTGGAGCAGATAGGCCTTGATGAAGGGCTCGAGGTCGCCGTCCATGACCGCCTGCACGTCGGTGACTTTCGTCTCCGTCCGATGATCGTTGACCATCGTATACGGCTGGAAGACGTACGACCGGATCTGGCTTCCCCACTCGATCTTCTTCTTCTTCCCTTCCACCGCATTTTTGGCGGCTTCCTGGATTTCACGCTCGAGCTTATAGATGCGGCTCTTGAGCATGTTCATGGCGCGCTCGCGGTTCTGCAGCTGGCTCCGCTCCTCCGTGCATTCGGCCACCACGCGCGCCTTTTCTCCGTTCGAGAGCTCGCCGGTCCAGATCATGCGCACGCCGGTCTCGACCTTGTTGACGTTCTGTCCGCCCTTGCCGCCGGAGCGGAAGGTTTGCATCTCGAGCTGATCCGGACGAAGGTCAATGTGGATCGTATCGTCGATCTCCGGATAGACGAAGACGCTGGCGAAGGAGGTGTGCCGCCGCCCGCTCGAGTCAAACGGTGAAATGCGCACGAGACGGTGCACGCCGGACTCGGACTTGAGGTAGCCGTACGCCATGTTCCCCTCGAACCGGAGCGTGGCGCTCTTGATGCCCGCCACGTCGCCCGGCTGGTATTCGAGCAGGGTCACCTTGTACCCGTTCCGCTCACCCCAGCGGGTGTACATGCGCATGAGCATTTCGGCCCAGTCCTGGCTCTCGGTCCCTCCCGCGCCCGAGTTGATCGTGAGGATCGCGTTCCGGTGGTCGTCGGGGCCGCTGAGCATGCTCCGGAGTTCGAGCGCCTCCACCGCTTTGCGCAACTTCCCGACTTCCGCCTCGATCTCCTCGTCGAGGTCGGCGTCTTCCTCGGCGGCGAGTTCGAGGAGCGTCTCCACATCCTCGGACCGGCGCTTGATCTTCTCCCACTCGTCGAGCCACGACCGCTCCACCGAAAGCGCCTGCTCGACTTTCTTCGCCACCTCGGGGTTGTTCCAGAATTGCGGGTCGAGCCGTTTCTGCTCCAGTTCCTCGGCTCTTTTCTTTCGACCTTCTACGTCAAAGATAGCCTCCGAGCGCGTGTACACGCTCTAAGAGGCTTTTGATTTCATCTTTCTGAAGGGACATGCTCCTGGGTCTTCGCTTATGGATTTTATGCCGGAACGGAGGGCATCGCCTCGATGGTGCGAGCGCCGGGCGTACGGTCAGGATTGGCGCTTCACGAGCGCGGCCGCCTGTGCGCCTACGGCGCCCCCGAGCGCGCCGAGCACGAGCCCGATGACCAGCGTCAGGACAACGACGACGAAGGCCGGGAGGTTTCCCATGAGCGCCCCCATCACGCGCGTCATTTCATTCACCGCGTCGGCGGCGACGAGGTAATCGTACCCGACGAAGGCCAGCCACCCGAGCCCGACGCCGAGCGCGCCGACGCGCCACCCCCCGCGGCCTTTCCACACGCCCGCGGCCACGCCCGCGAGGATGGTCCACGGCCAACCGAGGAGCAAGTGAAGGACGACCGCGAGCGCGAAGGTGAAAAACAACGACATGGGGGGACGGGTTGCACGGGAGAAAAGGACGCCGGACGCGTCCGGCCTGGCGCGAATCTAAGAAAGAAATGCGACCGGCCCAAGGCGCGACTCACCCGCCGTTGGTGCGATCCTGATATTTCCGGGCGAAACGGGTGATCCGAACGACGGCTTCTTCGACCTTGTCGAGGGCAGTGGCGTACGAGCACCGGACGTACCCCGCACCGCTCGGCCCGAAGGCATCGCCCGGCACCACGGCCACGCGCTCCTCCTCCAGCAGTTTCTGCGCGAAGTCCTCGGACGTCAGACCGGTCGAGCGAATGTCGGGGAAGCAATAGAACGCCCCTTCCGGCTCGAACGTGGGCAGCCCGGCCGCCCGCATGCCGTCGACGATGATCCGGCGGCGTTCGTCATACGCTTGCCGCATCCGCTCCACCTCGTCCTGACATTCGCGAATCCCCGCGAGCGCGCCGTATTGCGCCATCGTGGGCGCGCTCATGATGATATACTGGTGCAGTTTGTACATGGCGCGATAGATCGGCGCGGGCGCGCACGCATAACCGATGCGCCATCCCGTCATCGCATAGCCCTTCGAGAAGCCGCCGAGGAGCACCGTCCGGTCTCGAAGCGCCTCGATGGACGGCAAACACGTGTGCCCGTGCGCATACGCCTCACCATAGACCAGCCGGTCGTAAATCTCGTCGGAGAGCACGAGGAGGTCGTGGTCGACCACTACCTCGGCGATGGCTTCGAGCACCTCCCGACGCAGCACGGCGCCGGTCGGATTGTTCGGATACGAGAGGAAAACCACCTTCGTCCTCGGCGTGATGCGCGAGGCGATGTCCTCGGCCGTCACCTGAAAATCGTTCTCGGCATATGTGGGCACGTAGACCACCTTGCCGCCGGCGAAGATGGCCGTGGGGCCGTACGAGACGAAGCACGGCTCCGGGATGAGGATCTCATCGCCGGGGTCGAGGAGCGCAAGCATGGCCAGTTGAAGCGCCTCGCTCACGCCCACCGTCGCCAGGATCTCGGAAGCGGGATCGTACGTGACGCCGTACAGCCGCTCGATCTCTTCGGCGATGGCCTCCCGGAGTTCGAGAATCCCGGCATTCGACGTGTAGCCGGTCTTGCCCTCCCGAAGCGCGGAGATGCCCGCTTCGATGATCGGCCGGGGAGAGACGAAGTCCGGCTCGCCGATGCCGAGCGAGATGACGCCCTCCATCGTGGCGGCGATGTCGAAGAAGCGGCGGATGCCGCTCGGAGGAACGGTTTTCACCCGAGCGGAGAGACGGCTTTCAAGGTCGAGGGAGGAAGTGATGGGCATGGCGCGTGCGGGATGGGATCAAGGAATATCGGGAAGATACGAACGCGAAAGGCCGGTCGGGTCATACGTTGAACTCGATGCCCTGCGCAAGCGGAAGGGCTTCGCCGTAGTTGACCGTGTTCGTCTGGCGGCGCATGTAGTTTCGCCAGGCGTCGGAGCCGCTCTCGCGCCCGCCGCCGGTCTCCTTCTCACCGCCGAAGGCCCCGCCGATCTCCGCGCCGCTCGTGCCGATATTGACGTTGGCGATGCCGCAGTCGCTTCCGGCAGGGCTGCAAAAACGTTCGGCTTCGAGGAGGTTGTTCGTGAAGATGGCGCTCGAAAGCCCCTGAGGCACTTCGTTATTGATGGCGACGGCCTCCTCGAAGTCGGTGTATTCGAGCACATACAGGATCGGCGCGAAGGTCTCGGTATGGACCACCTCGGCGTCGTGGGCGATCTCGACGATGGCGGGCCGCACGTACACACCGCCCTCGGGCACGCCTTCGGTGACGCGTTCGCCGCCCCAGGTGCGGCCGCCCTCCGCCCGGGCGCGCGCAAGCGCCTGCTCCATCATCTCCCCCGCATTCGGGTCGATCATCGGGCCAAGGAGCACCCCCTCCTCGCGCGGGTCGCCGATCTTGATCGAGGCAAACACTTTCTTGAGAGAAGCAACGAGATCGTCTTTCACGTCCCGGTGCACGATCAACCGTCGGAGCGAGGTGCATCGCTGCCCCGTCGTGCCTACGGCGGAGAAGGTGATGGCGCGGATGGCGAGGTCAAGGTTGGCGCTGGGCGTGACGATCATGGCGTTGTTGCCGCCGAGTTCGAGGAGCGAGCGTCCGAGACGGGCGGCCACGGTCTGCCCCACCACACGACCCATCGGAATGGAACCGGTGGCCGAGACGAGCGGAAGCTTTTTCGAGGCCGCCACGGCGTGCCCCACCTGACGCCCGCCGTTGACGAGGACCGTCAGGCCGTCCGGCGCGGGATCATAGCCGTCGATGACTTCCTGGAGGAGGTGATGGCACGCGAGGGCCGAGAGCGGAGCCTTTTCCGAGGGCTTCCATACCACCGGATCGCCGCACACGAGGGCGAGCGCCGCATTCCATGCCCACACCGCCACGGGGAAGTTGAAGGCGCTGATCACGCCGACCGGGCCGAGCGGGTGCCACTGCTCGGCGAGCCGGTGTTCGGGACGCTCGCTCTGGATCGTCAGCCCATACAGCTGACGGCTGAGGCCCACCGCAAAGTCGCAGATGTCGATCATCTCTTGCACTTCCCCCTCGGCTTCGGCGCGGATCTTCCCGACTTCGAGGGTGACGAGCGCGCCGAGGTCCTTCTTGTGCTCGCGGAGCTTGAGTCCGTATCGCCGCACGAGTTCCCCGCGAACGGGCGCCGGCACGAGACGCCATTGCCCGAAGGCTTGCGCCGCCGCATCGATGGCGGCGTTCACTTCGTCCACGCTCGCCGTCCCGACCTCCCGGATCGGTTGGCCGTCGATCGGGCTGACGGTGGTGATGCGCGGGCCGGAGCCTTCCGCATACCGCCCGCTGACGGCATAGCCGCAAGGCTTATCCGCAATACCCAGGCGCTCAAGGATTTCCCGGGCCGTCATCATCATGGGGTTCGCTATGTTCATGGGTCTTGGAGTTTTTCCTGTGGATGCATTGCCCCGGAGCCTTGAGGGACGAGGACGGAAACTGCCGCATGTTACACAATGGAGGCGGACCATTCAAGGCTCAGGAAAGATCCGCGAGGGGAATGAAAATCGCGCAGAGATGCGCCCCCAGATGCTCTGAACCCTTCCGCGCACGGATTGAACCGGCGGCCCTATCCTTTCACGCATGGCCGCTACGGTTCCACCGGACCGGAGCGACGCGGAAATAAAACTCGGATCTCTCGGATGCCCCGCCTGCTCCGTTCGCTTCCATCGTTACGCAAACGACCCTCCAACTCCATTCATCCTTTCTTCACATTCAAATCCTTAAAACGATCGTCCGGCTGCCGATACCCTAAAAGCCGTTTATTGCCGTTCTGAGAAATCCTATCAGACCGCATTCTCGACAGCTTCGAGGGGACTGTTTTTCGATCATCGATCGTGTGATTTTCGGCGCCTCATTATTATTCCCTGATTTTATCTGAGCCTTATTATGAAAAGCATCGTGCCCGCTTCCGCGCTCAAGCTCTTCCTGCTCATGGTCGGGATGGTCATCTTCGCCGGCTGTTCCGACACGTTTACCGGCGGGGAAGAAGCCACGCCCGAACCGACCCTGCGCCAGGGCAAACTGCGCCACCCCTACCTGATGGACCGGGCGTATACGTCGAAGGGCTCGGGCAAATTCGGCAATGAGTCCTCTCTCAATCTCATTCTCTCGATCAATAAGCAAAGCACCCTCGAACGGTACAACGTTCTGGAGCGATACACGACGCTCGAACGGTACAATGTGCTCGAACGATATGAATACACCAATGTCTTCGCCGGGTATGCCATAACGGTCGAGGACTCGCTCGGATTGAGTGAATACAATGCTTTTTTGGACGAACTCGAAAACGACCCGGACATCATCTGGTACGAGCCGGACTTCACGGTCGATCTCCCCGAAGCCGCCGCCGCCACCGGTCAAACGGGGCAGTTGATTCCGTGGAGCGTGGCTGCCGTCGGTGGGAAAGAGTCATGGACGGTATCGGGCAACGGTTACGGGGTGGTCAACGTCGACGTCTTCATCCTCGATACCGGAGTAGCCCGTGCCCTGAGGTACGATCCCGATGACGACCTCTATCTTTATGCTTCTGAAGACATCCGGAAAGGACACAGCGACCCTGCCGACCACGACGGACACGGGACGCACATCGCCGGCATCGTCGGCGCCATCGACGACCAGGACAACCTCGTGGGCATCGCTCCGGGGGCGCGCATCCACAACCTGAAGGTCCTCAACGACAACGGCACAACGGACGTCTCGGTGGTGGTGGCTGCCATGGAAGAGGTCATTGCCTGGAAGCAGGCGCATCCGGGCAAACCTGCCGTGGTGAACCTGAGCATCGGGGAGAACATCGGAACGAGCGCCTATACCTCCCTCGACGAAGCGGTGGAAGCCGCCCTCGACGCCGGGATCGTGGTGGTTGCTGCCGCCGGCAACTATGGCGCCGACGCCATCAACGTGACCCCGGCACATGTGGAAGGCGCCATCACCGTAGGCTCGTACGACGTCAACGGAGTCTTCTCCTCGTTCTCAAACTATGGTTCGATGGTGGACCTTCTCGCGCCGGGCGAAGCGGTGATCTCCCTGGGCATCAACCAGGAAGGGCCGAAGTCGATGTCCGGCACCTCAATGGCTGCGGCCCACGTGACCGGAGCGGCGGCGCTCTATGTGGCGAAGCATCCCTGGGCCTCCCCGCTCGAGGTGCGCACCGCCCTCCTCGACGCGGCCAGGGATTTCGTCGTGGGTGAGCCGGTCGGAACGACGGGCAAGAGTGTCTGGGTCGGCCCCGTAGAGACCCAATACTGATCACCAAGGCCATAGAGGAAAGATCGGGAACCACCGGACTGATCGCATTCCTCGCCCAATAATGGCCCAAAAAAAATTGCCTCATCCCCTGATCCTTGCTCCTACGCGTTGAGGCAACAACCCGGCTCGCCCTACCGGCGGGCCGGGTTTTTTCGTTTTCGGGGTTCACCTGCCCCCACGCCCTCATAGTTTCTTCTAACTCCAATGCCTAAAAAGCTCCCCATCCAGCCGATACCCCCTGTGTTCATTTGATCACTTCGGAAATCGACTCTTTCACGGATGTTCTCTATCGTGAAAGGTAGGCTTTTCAAAAAACCGTTCTCTTAAGTAGAGTCACCGGAATTTCGTGGATTGACCCGGGAGCTTGATCTTGCCCGGAAAGAATAGCTCGACAACCATTGCGTGTCAAAGACGCGCCCCCCGAAGCCCCCGAAGAACTCGACGCGCTCTACCAACACACCCGCGAGGCGCGCCAGCGCGCCCGAGCACGGAGGATCCGGGAACAAATTCGGCTCTTTCTCGAATGAAAGCCCCGGTTGTTTCCCCGCACGGTTCGAGCCGCATACGAATCGGACCGGCTGCGTCGTTATGGGAGACGGCCCCCTTCCCTGCCGGGCGTTCACATCGGCGGAGCCCGGTTTTTCGACACATACTCCCACCGGAACGCCCCCCTCGGACGATGATTGAAGTGCGCGGATTGACGAAGCGCTATGGCGCGGAAAAGGCCGTGGACGGGATCTCTTTCGATGTAGAACATGGTGAGATTCTCGGCTTCCTCGGCCCCAATGGAGCGGGAAAGACGACCACGATGAAGGTCATCACCTGCTACCTCCCTCCCACCGAAGGCTCCGTCCTCGTCGACGGCCTCGACGTGACCCGGGACGCGCTCGCCGTTCGCCGGCGCATCGGGTATCTCCCCGAGCACACGCCCCTCTACGGCGAGATGACCGTCTTCGACTACCTGACCTTCGTGGCCGATGTGCGGGGCATCCCCGGGCCGGAAATCCCGCGACGCATCGGCGTCATGGCGGAGGTTTGCGGCCTCGGCGAGGTGCTCGCCAAACGCATCGAGACGCTCTCGAAGGGCTATCGGCAGCGTGTGGGCATCGCCCAGGCGATCATCCACGATCCCCCCATCCTCATCCTCGACGAGCCCACCTCCGGCCTCGACCCGAATCAGATCGCCGAGATCCGCGACCTGATCCGGTCGCTGGGAAAGGAAAAGACGGTCATCCTGTCGACCCACATCCTCTCCGAAGTCGAGGCGTCGTGCGACCGGGTGCTCATCATCAACCGGGGACGCCTCGTGGCCGACGGCGCCCCGTCCGAGCTTCAGGCGCACGCCGTCGGCGGGCAACGGATCCGCTTCGGCGTGCAGGCGGCCAACGGCGCCGTCGAGGAGGTCCTCGCCCGCTGGGGACGGGCCCGGATCCTCGACCGGGAAACCGACGGCGACGGCTCGGTCCTCTTCGACCTCCTCTCCGAGACCTCGGACGACCTCCGGCCCGAACTTTTCCATCTCGCCGTCGATCAGGGCTGGGTGCTGACCGAACTTCACCACCGGCAGATCGACCTCGAAGACGTCTTCCGCCGGCTCACGACCGAAGCCGCCCCTGCCTGAACCGGCTTTTCCTTCACCGTTTTCCGAATCGACCCATGAAAACCACGTGGACCCTGGCGAAACGCGAGTTGAACGCCGCTTTCGACAGCCCCACTGCATACGTCGTGCTCATCGCTTTTCTGCTCATCGTGGGCTGGTTTTTTTCGAACACGCTCTTTCTCTCGAACGTGGCTTCGCTGCGCACGGTGTTCGATCTCGCGCCGCTCATCTTCATGTTCTTCGTCCCCGCCGTGACCATGGCCACGTTCGCCGAAGAGCGAAGAGCGGGCACGCTCGAACTGCTCCTGACGATGCCCGTGCGGGACCGACACGTCATCCTCGGCAAGCTGATGGCCGTGACGATGCTCCTGTGGAGCGCCATCGGGTTGACGGTCATCTATGCGCTCACGCTCGCCGTGCTCGGCGACCCGGACTCCGGAGCCGTCGCCGGCGGCTACTTCGGCTTGATGCTCCTGGCCCTCTCCTACGGCGCCATCGGCATCTTCGCCTCCAGCCTGACGCGCAACCAGATCGTCGCCTTCATCCTGGGCTTCGCCATCATCTTCACCCTCTTCATGATGGACAAGGTCACCGAGTTCCTCCCCGGCAGCCTGGCAGGCATCCTCGAATACCTGAGCATCGACTACCACTACCGCAACCTGCTCCGCGGCGTGATCGACTCGCGCGACGTGCTCTATTACCTCTCCGTGACCCTGTTCGCGGGACTGCTCACCGCCTATAACCTCGCCAGAAGACCCGAATAAGCTATGAAGCGCGACTGGACCTCCCGAACGTCTCTCGTGCTGGTCGGGCTGATCCTCCTGCTCGTCAACCTGATCGGCGTGACCCTCTTCTTCCGCCTCGACCTGACCGACGACCACGTGTATTCTCTCTCGGATGCGTCGATCCGGCTGGTGGAAAATCTCGAAGACCCGGTCACGTTCAAAGCGTTCTTCACCCCGGACCTCCCCGCCCCGTACAGCAGCAACCTCCGCTTCCTCCGCGACAAACTCGACGATTATCGGGCGTACGGCGGGCGGATGGTGCAATACGAGTTCGTCGATCCGGGATCGGACGAGGAGCTTCGCAAAGAGGCCGAGCGCTACGGCATTCCGCCCGTGCAGATCCAGGTGGTCGAGAACGACAATCTTCAGATCAAGAATGCGTACATGGGGCTGTCGATCCGGTACGGAGAAAACACCGAGGTCATCCCCGTGGTGCAGGACCTCTCGACGCTCGAATACGACATCACGAGCGCGCTTCGCAAGCTGACCCGCGACCGCGCGCCCCTCGTCGGCTTCCTCGAAGGGCACGGCGAGCCTGTTCCCGAGCGCGACATGCCCGGACTCTGGCACGGCCTTCAGCGGAACTATGACGTCCGCACCGTCGCCGTCGCCGACAGCGCGCTCGCCGTGAAGCCGGACGTGCTGCTCATCGTCGCCCCCACCGACTCGATCCCGGAAGCGCACCTGCGCGCCATCGACGACTTCCTCATGAACGGCGGCAAACTCGCCGTGCTTCTCAACCGCGTCGACGCCAACCTCCAGACGGCGCAGGCCCGCGAGTTGACGACCGGCCTCGAATCCGTGCTCGGGGCGTACGGTGCGGTGGTCTCGCCCAACCTCGTCATGGACCAACAGAGTTCGAGCATCAGCGTGCAACGCAACCTCGGCGGTTTTCTGATTCATCAGGCCGTCGAGTATCCGTTCTTCCCCATCGCCACCCGGTTCAATCCCGAGCATCAGATGGTCAATCGGCTTCGGGAGATGGCCTTCTTCTACGTGAGCGCCATCGACACGTCCGCGGCGCTGCCCGAGGGCGTGAGGCGCGAAGCGCTGGTGTTCTCCTCACCCCGGAGCGCCACGCAGGAGGGGTTCTTTTTCATTCAGCCCATGCCGCAGCGCGCGCCGCTCACCGGAGGCCCGTACGTGCTCGCCGCAGCCTTCTCCGGCTCCTTCCCGAGCGCCTTCGACGCCAACCGCACCGGCCTCCCCACCCGCCTCGTCGTCGCGGGCGACGGTGACCTCGTCAATGCTTCCGTGATGGGTCAGGAAGTGCCGGGCAACGTCGCCTTTGCGCTGAACATGGTGGACTGGCTCGCGCAGGACGATGCCTTGCTCGCCATCCGCTCGAAGACCATCGCGCCGCGTCAGCTGGAGTTCGTCAGCGAAAAGGCGCGTCCGTTCATCAAGTACGCGAACCTGCTCACGCCGCCGCTGCTGGTGCTGCTTTTCGGTCTGATCCGGTGGCGGATGAGAAAGAACCGCCGGATCGTCCTCGCGTGACCTTCCCACATTTTATGCCTCATACTGGATATCATTCCCCGGATGTCATGAAGAAAAATACGCTTTTCGCACTCACCGGCGGCGTCGTCTTTCTCCTGATCGTCGCCTTCGTCGCCGGCGTTTTCGACCGTCATCCTTCGACCATCGACACGCCGGAGTTCCACTTCAGGGCCGACGCCGTCACCCGCATCGACCTCGAGACGCCTCGGCTCTCGCTGACGGTCGAGCGTGAGGGCGACGCCTGGCGCGTGACCCGCCCGCTCGTCGATCGGGCCGAGGCGAACACGATGCGCGGCCTCCTCTCCGCGCTCGAGGCGCTCACGCCCGAGGCCGTCGTCTCTACGAACCCGGAGCGCTACGCCCGGTACGGCGTCGACTCGACCGGCAAAGCGTTGACCGTTCACATGGACGGCGACGAGACCCACCTCGTCATCGGCAAGCTCGCCCCCGACGCGCAGTCCGTCTACCTCCGCTATGAGGACGACCCGCGCGTCTTCGTGGCGCGGGGCCGCCCGCCGCTCTCCTCCGACCTCGACGCCTGGCGGGACAAGTCCGTCCTCGACTTCGGCTCGCCGTCCGTCGTGCGCCGGGTGCGCGTGGAGAAGGAAGACAAGACGTACGAGGTGGCGCTCGAGGACGGCGCGTGGACGCTGCACCTCGACGGCGAGACCGCGCCCGCCGACTCGGTGGCCGTGGTGCGGTGGATCTCCCGCTTCATCCCGCTCCGCGCCGACGGTTTCTTCGACGACCTCGACGCCGACGAGGTGCGCGCGAACGCCCTCGAACACCTTGCCTTCACGCTCGAAGACGGCTCGACGCGCAACCTGTGGACGAAGATCGAGGGGAAATACCTCTCCGGCGTCACCGACGACTCCGACGTGGTGTACCGCCTCTACGGGCACACCCGCGTCATGATTTACCCATCCTCAGGAAGTCTCCGGAAGAAATGACGTCCGGAGCGCCCGGAGGCTCATGCCCCGGCGAGCGCAGACTCCTCGACGTCGTGGGTCGCGTCCTCCTCACTGCGCTCGACCTCCTGCACCGATTTGGCGATGCGCTTGGCAAAATAATAGACTCGCTTGAGGTATTCGATCAGTTCCGATTCGATCCGGAAGAGCGTCACGCGATCTTCGCCTTCGGCGGCCAGTCGCCCGGCCAGATACCGCTCCGCCTCCTCCACGAGGCGGTTGATCTCCCCTTTCGCCTGAATGACGCGCTCGGCCATGTGTTCGTCGGAGGCATCGAGCGCCTCCAGGGCGAGTTGCACGGCCCACGTCACCCTGTCGTGCAGCCCCCGTAGGACCTGGCGGGCGCCCTCACTGACGCGCACCTGCCTGCGCACGCGCTCCATCCCTGCCCCCACAATGTTTGTCTCGATGAGGTCGCCGATGTTCTCGATGTTGTTCGCCGCACTGATGTAGTGGTTCAGAAGCCGGGACGGCGACTCCGTAAGGTTCTGCTGAGAGAGCCGTCCCAGATACTGGATGACGGCGCTGTGAAGAAGGTCTACCTCATCGTCCATCTCCGCCAGTTTTTCGAGGTCTTCCTTCTCCCCGTGGATGGCCGCGGGGAGCGCTCTTTGCACCATCTCAAGGGCTCGTTCTCCGATGCGGCGCAACTCCATCCGCACCCGGTCGAGCGCCAGCACGGGGGTTTCCAGGAGGATGTCGTCGAGATATTTGGGCTGGACGGCCCCGGGGCCGGTCGGCGGGCGCTCGGGGATGAGCCTGCGCATGAAGCGCGCCAGCGGGCCGGTAAACCAGATGAAGAGGAACGTGTTGGCGACGTTGAAAAGCGTGTGGGCGTTGGCCACTTGCCGGGGCGTCTCCGCCGCCAGTCGCGCCGCCCCCGACAACTCCGGATGCGCCGGCGAGATCCACCGCACGATTTCGGCCAGCTGTTCGATGAACCCGAACCAGATGACCACCCCGACGACCTTGAAGAAGATGTGCGCAAAGGCGGCCCGCACGGCCTCCCGCGGCTTCCCGATCGCAGCCAGAAGCGCCGTCACACACGTGCCGATGTTCGCACCGAAGACAAGCGCAATGCCGGCTTCGAGGGAGATGAATCCCTGGCTTGCCATCACGATCACGACGCCCATCATCGCCGACGAACTCTGAATGATTCCCGTGAAGAGGGTCCCGATGAGCGTCCCCACGAGCGGATTGTCCATCTTCCGCATCAGGTCGATGAACGGCTCGTAGGTGCGCAGCGGATGCGTGGCCTGGCTCATCATCTCCATTCCGAAGAAGACCAGTCCCAGTCCGAGCGTCATGATGCCGTATTGCCGGATCTTCTCCTTCTTCGCGACGAACTGCATCAGAAAGCCGATTGTGACCAGCACGAGGGCGTATTTCGTCACTTTGAAGGCCACGATCTGCGCCGTCACCGTCGTCCCGATGTCCGCCCCGAGGATGATGCCGATGGACTGCGCGAGCGTCATCAGCCCGGCGGAGATGAAACCGACCACCAGCACCGTGGTCACCGAAGAGGACTGGATGATAGACGTGACGAGCGCCCCGGCGAAGACCGCCTTGAACCGGTTGGTGGTCAACCGGGCGAGCAGCTTTTTCATCCCCTCGCCGGCGACCGTCTTCATCGCGTCGGTCATCTGCTCCATCCCATAGAGGAACAGTGCGAGCCCGCCGACGAGACCGATCAGGATGGCGCCGATTTCCAGCGAGTTGGGACTTTCCATCTGGCAGGGAGGAAAGAGAACGGGCGTGGAGAGCGCCCTCAGTACACTTCGGGCACGAATGTTTGCTCATCCAGCGGCGGGCGCACGTACCCGTGCTCGGAGGGGCGCGGCGGGAGCACGAGCGGCTCGGGCTCGATCTCCTCGTATGGAATCAGGCTCAGCAGATGATGGATACAGTTCAGGCGCGCCCGCTTTTTGTTGTCCGCATTGACGACGAACCAGGGGGCCTGCTTGATGTCGGTATAGGCGAACATGCGGTCCTTCGCCTGCGAATACTCGACCCATCGCAACCGCGACTCCAGGTCGATGGGGCTCAGCTTCCACCGCTTCGTGGGGTCCTTGAGCCGGGCCTGGAACCGGCGTTCCTGTTCTTCCGAGCTGACGGAGAACCAGTACTTGATGAGGATGATTCCCGACCGCACGAGCATCCGCTCGAACTCCGGGCAGGAGCGCAAAAACTCCACATATTCCTCCTCCGTACAGAAGCCCATCACCCATTCCACGCCCGCCCGGTTGTACCAGCTCCGATCGAAGAGCACCATCTCGCCCGCCGCCGGGAGATGCGTCACGTATCGCTGGAAATACCACTGCGTTCGCTCCCGCTCGGTAGGCTTGTTCAGCGCGACCACCCGGCAGATGCGGGGGTTCAGGCATTCGGTGATGCGCTTGATGGTGCCGCCCTTGCCCGCGGCGTCCCGTCCCTCGAAGACGACCACCACCTTTTGCCCCGTCACGCGAATCCATCGTTGGAGCTTGGCCAGTTCCACCTGGAGTTTGGCCAGCTCGCGCTCGTATACCTTCCGGGGAATCTTCTTGACCGGCATTTTGATGTCGGGCGGCAACAATTCCGGCATCGGACCCGGTCCTTCTGCGTTCCTCGCTTTCTTCCCGCCCTTCTCTCTCTCTTTCAACTTCCCCTTCTTTTCCGACATTTTTCAGGTCCAGAGGCAAACATGGGACATCCCTTTTCCAGACGCCGACGGGCAAGATCGGCTCACCGGATCAATCTTCCAGTTTCTGAAGCAACTTTTCGGCTTTGGCAATCTGTGCTTCCAGTTCCTTGAGTTGACGGCGCAAAAACTTGATCTGCTTTTTCTTCAGGTCCCTGGCATCCAGCTGTTTCATGAGCTTTTTCCGTTGCTTCTGCACGTACGCCACGAACTCCTGGAAACTTTCCTGCGAAGTGAGGGCGTCGAGCTGCCGGATCGCCTTCTTCCCGAGCACCCCCGCAACGCCTACCACCACCTTCTCCGCTTTCTTCAACCCCCCCCCCGACAGCGGAGCGGCCTTCGGACGTTCGACCTTCTTGGTTTTGGCGGCTTTCGGCTTCGCGGCTTTCGATTTGGCGGCTTTCGGCTTCGCGGCTTTCGGCTTGGCGGCTTTCGGCTTGGCGGCTTTCGGCTTGGCGGCTTTCGGGGAAGCAGTCTTCATCTCTTTCGGGGATTCGGTAGCTGGAGAGGACGTCGGGGCAGCGGGCGCGGAGGGCGTCTCATCGACGGAGGAGAAAATATTCATGCCGCGCTTGAGGAACTCCCTGCGCCAGTAGGCCACTCGACCGGTTGAGAGTCCTACCGCCTCGGCAATCTCACGCGTGGTTTTCCCCGCGTGGTACATCAGAAGAATCTTCGCGCGACGGCGCTCATGCTCGGTCGGACCGTTCGCGGCCAAATCCTTCAACATAGCGACCTGCGCTTCTTGCAACCGGGTATCCATGGCGTGGTCTCGTTTTCCGGACGCGTATGCCCAATCCATACGCCCCGTATGATCAAATCGTTAAGTCTGCGCGTCCGGAATATAACACCTTTCGCACCCACATTCCCGGTAGGCACCTCCTTTCCCGGCGTGTAGGGGAATACAGCTTTATGGCGTCAGGAATTTCCCTACGGGCAGCGCAGCTTACCGTGCGCCTCCTTCCCGGAGCGCACGATTCACGGCTCGAATGACGTCCCGGAGGCCCGCTCCAAGTGTTAACAGTTTGGTAACACGATCCTGACGACTCCTTCAATAACCCTATCGTAATATGGCCGCAACATTGACAACATCAAGCGCCCCTACCTTATGAACCTTCCCTCCCGCCCGTTGCGCACCGCGCTGTCCATCCTTTTCGCCTTCCTCATGCTCACCGTCCCGGAGCCGTCCCGCGGTCAGTCGGCCTCCTTCAAAGGACTCGTCTTCGGAGACGCTTACTGGGTGGCCGGAAGCGACGATTCGGCATTGGAAAACCGGAACGGGTTCTGGTTTCGCCGCATCTATCTGACGTTCGACTTCGCCATCAGCGAGACGTGGACCGCGCGTCTGCGCACCGAGATGAATTCCAAGGGGGATTTTTCCAGCAAAGCCAAACTCGAACCATTCGCAAAGGACGTATACGTACGCTGGAAAGGAGGTCGTCACCAGCTCACGTTCGGCCTCTCCGGCACCCCCACCTGGAGCGTCATCGAAGGATTCTGGGGCTACCGTTCCGTGGAAAAGACGCTTCTGGACCTGCAGAAGATGGGGGCTTCCCGCGACATCGGGGTGGCGGCCAAAGGGAGCCTCGACGCCGAGAAAAAGATTCGGTACAACGTGATGCTTGCCAACGGCAACGGCGCGAGTTCGGAGACGAACAAGGGAAAGAAAGGCTTGCTCGCCCTGACGTTCTACCCCACGCCGTCGGTGATCTTCGAGGTCTACGGTGATTACGACGACCGCCCGGGCAGGTCGGACCGGGTCACGGTGCAGGGATTCGTGGGGGTGAAAGGGACAAGCGGGCGTCTCGGCATTCAGTATGCCTACCAGCGGCGGGACGTGGCGGGCGGCGGAAGCGTGAACCTCAACGCGCTCTCCGTCTTTGGCGCGAAGCCGCTCTCGAAGCAGGTGACCGGGTTCGCCCGCTTCGACCGGGTGTTCGATCCCAACCCGGATGCCGGCAAGATCAGTTACGTGCCCTTTGCGGACAATGCCCGTTCGAGCCTGGCGCTCGTCGGCGTCGACATCGCGGCGCACCCGCAGGTCCACTTCATGCCGAACGTAGAAGCCGTCTTCTTCGACGGCGCGGACGGCGCGGCTCCCGATCCCACCATCATGCCCCGCCTCACGTTCTTCTATACTTTTTAGATATCTTCCACCTTCAACGAACTCCGCGACCACGTGCTCTTCTTCGATCGCTTCCGCCAGTCCCGCCCGCCGCTCATCCGGCAAGCCTTCGACGACGTGTGTCTGATGCTGAACGTTTCGCATCGGATGTACGTCGAAGCGACGGCGGCGCTGCTCGAGAACGAAATCCTTCAGATCGATCTCGAGGCTGAGGATGAGATCGTCAATCGGAAGGAACGGGAGATCCGGCGGGCGATCTACGAGCACCTCTCCCGGCGCCCGCAGGAGGAGCTGGAGCTGAGTCTGACGTTGCTGTGCATCATCCAGGATGCGGAACGGATCGGGGACATGGCGAAATCCTTCGCAGAGACGTCCGAGCTGGCTCACAAGACCCGCATCAGCCCGCAGGTCTTGCCGCTCCGCACCTTCCGCGACCGCATCGGAGAGATGTTTTCGTGGACGCGCGAGAGCTTCGCCCGGAAGGATGAGCTCGAGGCGCGCCGGGCGATGGAGGCCCATACCGGCGTCAAGCGAGGCCTGAGCGTCTACGTCTCCGACCTTGCCGACCGGCGAGACCTCGATCCTAACGAGGCGGTGGTGCTCACGCTGGCCGCGCGGCTCCTGAGCCGCACCTCCTCGCATCTGTCGAACATCGCCTCTTCGGTGGCGCTCCCGTTCGATCACCTGCGGTGCTCCCCCACCTGGACCTGACGCCGCCGTCTTCACCGACACCATACGAAACTCGATTACCCCACAACAGGAGGACCCTCACTATGAAAATCATTCGCTTGTTGCTCGCTCTCACGGTAGCGCTCACGCTCACGAGCTGCGGCCGTTCGGGAGAAAGCGGGCATTCCAGTTCCCGCAAGGTCATTCAGAACAAGGGCTCGGACACGCTGGTCAACGTGGCGCAGGCGTGGGCCGAAGCCTACCGGAAGATCAACCCGAACGTGGCGGTGGCGGTCTCGGGCGGCGGCTCGGGCACGGGCATCGCGGCGCTGATCAACGGCACCGTGGACATCGCCAACGCGAGCCGGGAGATCAAACCCTCGGAGATGGAGCAGGCGCGCGCCAACGGGCATACCCCCGTCGAGCACATCGTGGGCTATGATGCGCTGGCGGTCTACGTCCACAAGGACAACCCGCTCGAGGGCATCTCCCTCGATCAGCTGGCGGAGATCTATGGAGAGGGCGGAACGCTTGAGAAGTGGACGCAGCTCGGCGTCGAGGTGCCGGGGTGCGAGAAGCAAGAGATCATCCGCGTGAGCCGGCAGAACAACTCGGGCACGTACGTCTATTTCCGCGAGGCCGTCCTCGGGAAAAACCGCGACTACAAACTCGGCTCGCGGGACATGCACGGCTCGAAGGACGTCGTCGACCTGGTGCAGCATACGCCGTGCGCCATCGGCTACAGCGGGCTGGCCTATGCCACGCCGGAAGTCAAGATGCTCTGCATCGAGGATGGGCAGGGCAACTGTGTGGCGCCTTCCGAAAAAACGGCCTTCGACGGAACCTACCCCATCGCCCGCCCGCTGTTCATGTACACCGACGGCGAGCCGACGGGAGCGATCAAGGCGTATCTCGACTGGATCCTGAGCGACGAGGGCCAGTGCATCATCAAGGAGAAAGGCTATGCGCCGGTGCGTGAGGTTGTATGCGAAGGCGACGCGCAGACCGGTGAATGAGGCCGGCACGGACGCCCGGAACGTGCGGGAGTTATCCGTGAACATTTCCGGGACGCCTTTACGTTTTGCCCGATGCGCGTTAGGTTGACGAAGCTATCCCACGCCGCACGACGGGCGGCCCCTCTCCGTGCCTCAACCCTCGGGTTCCGGTGCATCAACCCTCAGGTTCCGTATGAGCCATTTTGAAGAACGTCTGGAGCGCGACCTGGAGAAAATACGCGGCGAGGTCGCAGCCGTGGCCGCGAACGTCGAGACGGCGGTCCGGAACGCGCGAGAAGCCCTGCTCACGCTCGACAAACCGCTGGCGAACGAGACCATCCTCGGCGACCTGCCGATCAACCGCGCCGTTCGCCGCATCGATCGGCTTTGTTACCGCTTCATCGCGCTCTACCTGCCCAGCGCCGGCCACCTGCGGTTCATCTCCACCGTGCTCCGGCTCAACATCGCCCTGGAGCGCGTCGGGGACTATGCCGTCACCATTTGCCGTGAGGTGAACCAGTTGACGCGTCCCCCCACCGGCGTCATGCGGCGGGAGATCGAACGGCTGGCCGACGAAGCCCTGGAGATGTATCGTCAGGCCATGCGCGCCTTCAACGAGCAAAACGCCGACCTCGCCCGCGCCACAATCCCGCTGGCCGCGCAGGCCCGGCGGTCCTTCGGCGTCGCCTATGCCGACCTCGTCGAAGAGGGCGAGCGACACGCCTATGCGTGCGACGAAATGCTCATGATTCTGATCATCCTCAACCGCATCTCCCGGATCAACGATCAGGCGAAGAACATCTGCGAGGACACGGTCTTTGCCGTCACCGGCGAGAGCAAACAGCCGAAGGTGTACCGCATTGCCTTCCTCGAAGACGAGGACCGTTTTCTCAGCCAGATGGCCGTGGCCATCGCCCGGAAGTCGTTCCCGGGCAGCGGAAGCTACACGAGCGCGGGGCGGCATCCGGCCCCGGCCCTCGACCCCGACTTCATCGCCTGGATGGAGGCGCGCGGGTATGACATGACCGATGCCCGCCCGACGCCCATCGACTGGCCGCCCGAAGACTGGGAGACGTTCCACGTGGTGGTCAGCCTCGACGGGCCCGTCGCCCGCTACCTCGATCCGCCGCCCTTCAACACCGCCGTACTCGAATGGCAGATCGACACGAGCGGGGCCGCCGACCCGAAGGAACGCTTCGAGCGGGCCTACCGGCAGATCGCCTCGCGCGTGAGCGCCCTCATGGAAACGATGCGCGGGGAGGACGCCGACTGACATGACCGAAAAGACTTCGAGCAGACCGGGGCGCGCGCCCGCCGCCGATCGCCGAACCGCCGCATGGCACATCGACAAGGCCATGCAGGGGATCATGTACCTCGGCGGCATCTCGGCCATCATCTTCATCATCGGCATCTTCGTGTTCATCGCGAAGGAGGGGCTGCCCTTCCTCTTTGGCGCGTTCGACCTGAAGGAGTTCTTCACCTCGCCGCGCTGGATCCCGACCTCGGAAAACAACCCGACCTATGGTGCGCTCGCGCTGATCCTGGGCACGGCGAGCGTCACCGGCATGGCCATGATCGTGGCGATCCCCTTCTCCCTCGGCGCGGCCATCTTCATCGGGGAGTTCGCCACGGGCAAGACGCGCGAGACGCTCAAGATCCTGATCGAACTGCTGGCGGCGATCCCCTCGGTGGTCTGGGGCTTCATCGGCCTGACGATCATGAACGGCCTCATCATCAAGCTGTTCAATGTCCCCATCGGCCTGAACGTGCTCAATGCCGGCATCATCCTCGGGCTGATGGCGGCGCCGATCATGACCACCATTGCCGAGGATTCGCTCAAGGCCGTCCCGGACAAGTACCGCGAGGCCGCCGAAGCGATGGGCGCGACCCGGTGGCAGACGATCCGGCGGGTCGTCCTCCCCGCCGCCAAGAACGGCCTCGTCTCGGCGGTGCTCCTGGGCGTCGGACGCGGCTTCGGCGAGACGATGGCCGTGCTCATGGCCAGCGGCCACTCCATCAACATCCCGCACAGCGTGTTCGATTCCGTGCGCGCGCTCACGGCCACCATCGCCGCCGAACTCGGAGAAACGGCCGTCGGGTCGCCTCATTACGGCGCGCTCTTCACGCTCGGCATCCTCCTGTTCATCATCACCTTCCTCATCAACCTGACCGCCGACCTGGTGGTGCGGGGCATTCGGAAAAAATAGACCCGTTCGATCCCGCCGGTCCGAACGACGATCGACCTTCCGACCTATGTTCAAGGCTACCGAACTCAACCTCCGGAACGAGCAGAGAGAGAAGCGCTGGCGTTTGCTCTTTCTGCTGATGGCGCTTCTGCTGATCCTTCCGGTGCTCATCATTCTGATCCTGCTCGTGTATCGGGGCGGCCCGGTCATCTCGTGGTCGTTCCTCTTCGAGTTCCCCAGGAACGGGATGACCGAAGGAGGCATCTTTCCGGCGCTCCTCGGCACGATCTTCCTCGTGGTGGTGGCGCTCGTCTTCTCCGTGCCGCTCGGCGTGGCGGCGGCGGTTTATCTGAGCGAATACGCCCCCGACAACTGGCTCACCCGCACGATCAACCTGGCGATCATCAACCTGGCGGGCGTGCCGTCGATCGTGCACGCGCTCTTCGGGGTGGGCGCGTTCGTGCTCTTCTTCGAGTTCGGCACGAGCATCCTGGCCGCCAGCCTGACGCTCGGCATCATGACCTTGCCCGTGGTCATCGTGGCCACCCGGGAGTCGCTCCAGGCCGTCCCGCATGCCTTCCGGGAGGCGTGCTGGGCACTCGGCGCGACACGGTGGCAGACGATCCGGCGCATCGTGTTGCCGAACGCCGTCAGCGGCATCCTCACCGGCATCATCCTCGAAGTCTCCCGCACGGCGGGCGAGACCGCCCCGATCATGTTCACCGGCGCGGCGTTCTTCGTCCCGTTCCTCCCCGAGAGCGTCTACGATCAGACGATGGCGCTCTCGCTCCACCTGTACACGATCTCGACGCAGGTGACCGGCGTGCCGGAGGACCTCCCCTTCGGCGTGGCGCTCGTGCTCATCGGCATCGTGCTCTCGATGAACGCCCTCTCGATCGCCTTCCGGGTCTATCTCCGCAACAAAAAGAAATGGTAATGCCTCAGGCTCCCCCCGACGCCGGCCCCGACGCGCCTTCGACGCCGCCGGCGCCGCCCGTGCTCGAAGTCGAAAACCTGTCGATCCGGTACGGCGACGTCTCCGCCCTCCGGAACGTCAGCCTGTCGGTGCACGAACATGAGATCTTCGGCATCATCGGCCCTGCCAACAGCGGGAAGACGTCTTTTCTGAAGACGCTCAATCGCATGGACCGGTTCGAGTCGCACATGCGTGTCGAGGGTCACATCCGTTTTCTCGGGCGGGACGTGCGGGCGTGGCGCAACGTGTATGCGCTCCGGCAACACATCGGCGTCGTCTTCCCGCTGCCGGTAGGCCTGCCGCTCTCGATCTATGACAACGTCGCGCTTTCGCCCCGGCTGCGCGGCGTCACCGACCGGCGCGAACTCGACGTGATCGTCGAACGGTGCCTGACGCGCGCAGCGCTGTGGGACGAGGTAAAGGACCGGCTCGACTCGCTCGGCAGCCTGCTCTCGGGCGGCCAACAACAGCGCCTCACCATCGCCCGCGCCCTCTCCCAGGATCCCGCCCTCCTCCTCCTCGACGAGTTCTCCATCGCTGTCGACCCCGTCACGACCATGCGCATCGAGGACGTGCTCAAGGAACTCAGGAAAGAGATGACCATCATCATGGTCACCAACCTCGTCCAACAGGCGCGCCGCCTCGCCGACCGAACCGCCTTCTTCCTCACCGGCGACTGCGTCGAGATCGGACGGACGGACGACCTGTTCGAGGGCAAGGTGAAAGACCCGAGGACCTACGATTACATTCTCGGCCGCTTCGGCTGAACGCTTTTTCCCGGAGACGCATGGAAACACCGCCCCCCACGCCCGACGCACCCGACGTCCTCGCAAACACCGAGATCGCCGTGCGCGTGAAGGACTTCAGCCTCTGGTACGGCACGTTCCAGGCCCTCTTCGCCGTGGACTTCAACGTGAAGCAGGGCATCATCACGTCGCTCATCGGCCCGTCCGGCTGCGGCAAATCGACGCTCCTCCGTTCCATCAATCGGATCAACGACCGGCTCGGCTACGTGCGCACCGAAGGCGTGATCGAGGTGCTCGGGAAGAACGTCCTCGATTCGGACGTGGCCCTGCCGCAGCTGCGCAAACAGGTCGGGATGGTTTTTCAGCGCCCGAACCCGCTTCCCCTCTCGATCCGCGAAAACATTCTCTTCTCCTATACCCTCCACACGCCGGATGCGCGCAAGCGCACGAAGGCGGAGAAAGACCAGATCGTCGAGGAGGCGCTCCGGGAGGTGCTCCTGTGGGATACCGTCAAGGATCGGCTGGATCATTCGGCGACGGCCCTCTCGCTCGAACAACAGCAGAAGCTGTGTATTGCCCGGCTGCTCCCGGTCAAGCCGCGCGTGCTCCTCATGGACGAGCCGTGCTCCGCCCTCGACCCCGAGGCGACCGCCGCCGTGGAGGAACTCATCTGGCAGCTTCGGGGCGAGTACACCATCCTCATGGTCACCCACAACATGGCGCAGGCGCGAAGAGCAAGCGACGAGTGCGCCTTCATGCTCATGGGCAAGCTCGTCGAGCATGCGGACACCGCCGAGATGTTCGTCACGCCCCGGCACAAGGAAACCGCCGACTATATCGAAGGGCGGTACGGGTGATGCCGGCCCCCTGCCTACGGATCCGTTTCACGTAGACGTATCCCGGCGACGCCTCCCCGGCAGGACGGCGTACCCGCGACGAACGAACCGCCCCGGCATCGTTTCACCAGACCGGAACCCTGATCCACCATTTCCCCCGACCTCATGTCGCAAACCCTCGAAATCGAACGCAAGTTCATCATCGATACACCGCCGCCAAACCTCGAAGACTTTCCCCACAAGGAGATCTGGCAGGGCTACGTGGCCGCCGACCCGAATGGGACGGTGGTGCGGCTCCGGCGAAAAGGGGAGCAGTTTTTCGAAACGGTGAAGAGCGCCGGGTTGCGGGCGCGCCTGGAAATCGAGGTCGCATTGACACGGGAGCAGTTCGACGCGCTCTGGCCCGCCACGGAGGGCCGCCGCCTGCGCAAGATTCGGTACGAGATCCCCGACCGCGCCTATACCATCGAACTCGACGTCTATCTCGGCCCGCTCGAGGGCTTCTTCACCGCCGAGGTGGAGTTTCCCTCGCACGAGGAAGCGGCTGCGTACGTGCCCCCTCCGTGGTTCGGACGCGAAGTCACGATGGATCCGCGATACAAGAACCTGAGCCTCGCCGCCCACGGGCTGCCGGAGGCGTGAACCGGCCGGAACGCCGCCGAAGAGGCTCCCACGTTCGCCTCTGTCGGCGGCGCGACATCTACTCTACCGGAGCCGCCACCCGGAGACGCCGGCTCCGGCTCCATGCGCCCTTTCGTTCGAAGCGGTCGATGGCGCGCACCCGCCAGGTATACGCCCCCGCCGCTCCCAGCCGAAAGACGAAACCCGTCGCGCCCGTTATCCCGGCCGTCACCGGGTCGGCTTGCTCGTCGAGAATCTCGATCTCATATCCGACGGCGGCTTCCACCGGGGTCCACGAGAAGACGATCTCCTCATCGACCGACATCCGTACGTCGTTCACGGGCGCGACCAGCCGAGGAATCTCAAGAGAAGCCTCACCGAGACGGTCCGGATCGATGGCGCTGTCGCATCCGAAGAGGAGGAAAAGGATCAGAGCCCGGAGAACAGGGGGAGAAAAGGATCGGAGGAATCGCATGCTTCGCTCTTTTTCGTGAAAATCGAAACGTGCGTCAAGCGTATGAAGCGTCCGTATCCTTTCGATGAACCCATTAATAAAATTCCGTAACCCCCGAATGAAGGAATTGTTACCGGCTCCCAGGTCCGCAAGCGTCCTCCTTTTCAATAATAGAAGGCTTCGTGGGCGCGGAGGATGTGGGTCCGATCCATGAGATCGAGGAGCACCGAGAGGAAGGCCGTGGCCGAGATAGCGCCGAGGCCGCCCCGCATACAGTCGGACTC